>NZ_BAAGZJ010000086.1:0-34783 GCF_054778635.1 Nocardiopsis nanhaiensis | reverse complement strand
CGGCGGGGCGCTGGCCCTGGGGCAACATGTTCGAGTTCGTCGTGGCGATGTGCCTCGTGGCCGTCGGCGGGCTCCTCTACGCCGCCTGGCGCTACCAGGCCCGCTTCCTCGGCGCCTTCGTGCTGGTCCCGGTTCTGCTCCTGCTGGGCATCGGCGTGCGCTGGCTGTACATCGACCCGGGCCCGCTGATCCCGGCCCTGCAGTCCTACTGGGTGCCGATCCACGTCACCGCGCTGATCCTCGCGGGCGGGGCGTTCATGGTCTCCGGGGCGGCGGGCATCACCTATCTGGTGGCGCACCGCGCCGAGGCCAAGAAGGCCCTGGGTGACAAGGTCGCCGGTATCTCCGGGCTCCTGCCCAGCCCCGAGCTGCTCGACCGCATCTCCCACCGCTTCATCCTCTTCGCCTTCCCCCTGTGGACCTTCGGCGTCATCGCCGGTTCGATCTGGGCGGACGAGGCCTGGGGGCGCTACTGGGGTTGGGACCCCAAGGAGGTCTGGTCCTTCATTACTTGGGTGATCTACGCGGCCTACCTGCACGCCCGTGCCACCGGTGGCTGGCGCGGACCGAAGGCGACCTGGATCAACGTGATCGGCTTCCTCACCGTCATGTTCAACTTCTTCGCGGTGAACTACATGTTCAGCGGTCTGCACTCCTACGCCTGACCCGCCGCCCCCTGGCAGGGGCCGGAGCAGATTCGGACACCGCGCGTCCGTGTCAGTCCGGCCCCTTCGCCCTCCCGCTGACCACCGCGGTGCGTGTGAGCCGCATCCCCCATGCGACCCCGATATCCCCCGCGGCGTTTGGGCCCCGAAGGCGCCTTCTTCCTCCCAGACATGCTCTTCCCAGGTCACGCGGTCGCGGATCGCGCGGGCTTGATCAGGACCACGGCGGTAATCAGGGCGACTGAGCAGTCCGGCACCTATGAGGAAGGCAACCGCGTAGCCGTGGGTGAGCCCGGCGGCCGACCCCGGGTCACTCTGCGCGGCGGAGACCGAGACGGCGACCACGTTGAGCACGAAGAGCCCCACCGCCCCACCGATCTTGCGGATCGCGTTGGTCAGGGCACTGGCCACCCCGGTGTCCTCGGCCGCCACCCCGTCCAGAATCGCCTTGGTCATCGTGGTCAGGGCCGCGCCGATACCGAGGCCGATCGCCAGCTGGGCGGGCAGTACCAGCGTCCAGATCCCGCTCTCGGGGGTGACTGTGGCCAGGCAGGCCAGGCCCGCCGTGCCGAGGGGACCCGAGATCATGATCGTCCTCGGGCTCACCCAGGTCATGATCCTGCCCGCGCCGAAGGAGCCGACGAGAACGCCGATCCCGCTGGGGATGAAGGCGAGACCGGTCATCAGCGGTGAGTACCCTCGCACGATTTGTAGGTAGTAGGTCAGGAACAGGAAGAAGGCAATGAGCGCCGCTCCGACGAGGAACACGATGAGGTAGGCGCTGCCGCGTACACGGTCATAGACGACGCGCACGGGAAGCAGGGGGTGCGGTGACCTGTGCTCGATCAGGACGAACAGGCCGATCAGTACCAGCCCGAGCGCGACGAAGGCGAGCGGAACAGGGTCGCTCCACCCGGTGCCGACCGCCAAGGAGATTCCGTAAACCAGTGAGCCGATGCCGAGCGTGACCGTCACCGCTCCGGATACGTCGTAGCGCCTCGCCCCGGAGGAACGGCTCTCGGTGATCAGAAGGGCCGCGGGGATGAGCACGGAGATCGTGAGGGGCAGGTCTGGCCCTATATACACCCGGGCAGCGAGGGAGCGCCCCTTGTCGCTGAAGCATTCGTGAGCGCTCTTGGTCGTGGCGGCCACCGTAGATACTCCCGATGCATCAGTCTTGTCCCGCCGCGAGCGCCGTCACCGATCATTGCCGCTTCCCGTGAAGCGTGCGGCGCTGTGGGCTGGGGCTAGATCGAGACGCCGCAGGAGCTGCGCGTTCAGGGCGACCACGACGGTCGAGGCAGACATCAGGATCGCGCCGATACTCATCGGCAGGACGAACCCGATAGGTGCGAGGACTCCGGCCGCCAGCGGAACGGAGATGAGGTTGTAGCCCGCCGCCCACCACAGGTTCTGTTTCATCTTCCGGTAGGAAGCGCGCGAGAGTTCGATCACCGAGAGCACCGACCGGGGATCGGAAGAGGCGAGGATGACGCCCGCGGAGCCGATCGCGACGTCGGTGCCAGCACCGATGGCGATGCCCACGTCGGCCTGGGCCAGGGCGGGAGCGTCGTTGACCCCGTCGCCGACCATGGCGACCTTCTTGCCCTCGTTCATGAGCTCGGCGACCTTGGCGGCCTTGTCTTCGGGGCGAACACCAGCGAAGACCCGGTCGATGCCCAGGTCCTCGGCGACGGTGTCGGCAACGGCCTGTGCGTCGCCGGTGATCATCACCACCTGCAGATCTGCGGCGTGCAGGGCGCCCACGGTCTCGCGTGACTCGGGCCGGATCTCGTCTGCCAGACGCAACCCCCCGATGACCTGTCCGTCTGCCAGGACGTGCAGGATGATCGCCCCTTCGGCGCGCCACCGGTCTGCGATCGGCCGTTCGGCGACGTCGCGCTCTTGGAGCAGGTGGGGTCCGCCGACCTCGACCACCGCGCCCTCGACGGTGGCCTTGACACCGACCGCCGGGGAGGAGGAGAAGTCCTCGGCCCTGGGCGGACGCAGTTCACGGGCAGCGGCGGCGTCCCGGATAGCCCTGGCCAAGGGGTGCTCGCTGTCGGCTTCGGCTGCGGCGGCCAAAGCCAGGACCTCGTCTTGGTCGCGGCCTTCGGCGGGTTCGATGGCGGTGACCGTGGGCTCGCCCTTGGTCAGGGTTCCGGTCTTGTCGAAGAGCACCGCCTGCACGGTGCGCGTGGACTCCAGGGCGAGGCGGTCCTTGATGAGTACACCGCCGCGGGCGGCGCGTTCGGTGGAGATGGAGACCACCAGCGGAATCGCCAGGCCGAGTGCGTGGGGGCAGGCGATGACCAAGACCGTGATGGTGCGCACCACCGCCATGTCGGGCAGCCCGAACAGTGACCACACGATCGCGGTGATCCCCGCGGCTGCCAGCGCGAACCAGAACAGCCAGGCGGCGGCCACGTCCGCGATGCGCTGGGCCCGAGAGGAAGAGGCCTGGGCGTCGGTGACGAGCTTTTGGATTCCGGCCAGTGCGGTGTCGTCGCCGATCGCGGTGACCTGGACTCGAAGCCCGGAGTCAGTGGCGACCGTACCGGCGACGACGTGCCCTCCCGTCTCACGGCGCACGGGTTTGGATTCTCCGGTGACCATGGACTCGTCGATCGATGCCGAACCATCGACGATCTTTCCATCGGCGGGCACTGAGGAACCGGGGCGGACGATGACCACGTCACCGACCAGCAGATCGGCGGGGGCGACCTTGACGACCTCGTCGCCCTCGAGCTTGTCGGCCTCATCGGGCAGCAGGGCGGCGAGCGAGTCGAGCGCGGAGGTGGTCTGGGCCAGGGAGCGCATCTCGATCCAGTGGCCCAGCAGCATGATGACGACCAGCAGCGCCAGTTCCCACCAGAAGTTCAGCTCGTGGTCGAGGATGCGCAGGCTGGCGCCCCAGGACGCGATGAACGCCACGGTGATCGCCAGGCCGATCAGCAGCATCATGCCCGGCTTCCAGGAGCGGATCTCGGAAACCGCGCCGACCAGGAAAGGCTGGCCTCCCCAGAAGTAGACGAGCGTTCCCAGCACCGGCGAGACCCACCAGACCCACCCGGCATCCGGCAGCTGGTAGCCGACCAGATGGGCGAACATCTCGTTGAAGCCCACCACCGGAAGGGCCAGGACGAGCATGATCCAGAACAGCCGCCGGAACTGCCCCACATGATCACCGTGTCCGTTGTGGTCGGCATGATCGTGCTGGCCGGGGTGCTCCTCAGAAGTGACGGTCTGGTTGTTTCGCGTTGAATTCATGCTCATCCTCCTTCATTCGCCCCATCGCTCTGGGACGAGGGTCCGGTGCTTTGCGAAAGGTCGCCCTCCGAAAAGCACCGGCTCGGGTGTGGGTCACGCGGTGGCGTACCGCTCGGGGTCGGCGTCGAACAGAGGGCCGCAGGAGTCGCAGCACAGCCAGTACCGCTGCCCGTCGTGGTCGCGGTAGAGGCCGAGTTCCTCGGCCTGGGATTTGATCACCGGAGTGCCTACCATGACCGGGCACTCGGCGACGTCCTGGCCCGGCGCGGAAGTCAGGTGCTCCTCCGTTGGTGCGTGGCCGCAGCAGTCGCCCGTCTTTGCGGTGCTGTCGTGGTCGCGGTTGCCTGGAGTCGTCATGAGGAGTCCTTTTCTATGGTGTTCGGTTCACTGTCAGGCGTTCATCGGTTGGCGGGCTAGCGCCCGGTTGGTGGTCGAGGATGTCTGGGCCTCGTCGGCGTGAGCCTTGAAGCTGCGCAGGCGCAGGCTGTTGCCGACCACGCAGACGCTGGAGAAGGCCATCGCTGCTCCGGCCAGCATGGGGTTGAGCAGCCCGAAAGCGGCCAGCGGGATCGCTGAGGTGTTGTAGGCGAAGGCCCAGAACAGGTTGGTCTTGATGGTGCGCAGCGTCCGACGGGCCAGGCGGATCGCGTCCGCCGCAGCCCGCAGATCACCGCGGACCAGCGTGATGTCGGCGGCCTCGATCGCCACGTCGGTTCCAGTGCCCATGGCCAGCCCCAGATCGGCTTGGGCCAGGGCGGGGGCGTCGTTGACGCCGTCGCCGACCATCGCCACGACCTTGCCCTCGCCCTGGAACCGGGCAACGACGTCGACCTTGTCCTTGGGAAGCACCTCGGCGATCACACGCTCAATGCCGACCTCGGCGGCGACCTGCTCGGCCACCGCCTGATTGTCCCCGGTCAGAAGCACCGGGGTCAGGCCAAGCTTCTTGAACTGGGCGATCGCCTCGGCGGAGGTGGGCTTGATCTGGTCGGAGACCACCAGCACACCGCGTGCGGCACCATCCCAGCCGACCGCGATCGCGGTCTTGCCCTCGGCCTCGGCTGCCTGCTTGGCCGCGCGCAGGTCCTCGTCGAGAGTCAGTGACCACTCAGCCAACAGCGTCTCGCGGCCCGCGACGACGGCGTGCCCCTCGACCACGCCCTGCACACCTTGGCCCTCGATGTTGTCGAAGGACTCCGGAGCAGGAAGCTCACCGACCTCAAAGGCCGCACCAGCGGCGATGGCCTGCGCGATAGGGTGCTCTGAGTAGTCCTCCAAGCCACCAGCCAGGCGCAGCAGCTCGGCGCGGTCCACCCCCTCGACGGCGATCACCCCGGTCAGGGTCATCTTGCCGGTGGTGACAGTGCCGGTCTTGTCCAGCACGACGGTGTCGACCTTGCGCGTGGACTCCAGGATCTCAGGGCCCTTGATGAGCACGCCCATCTGCGCGCCGCGACCGGTTCCCACCAGCAGCGCGGTCGGGGTGGCCAGCCCCAGGGCGCACGGGCAGGCGATGATAAGTACGGCCACCGCCGCGGTGAATCCGGCGCTGAGCGGGAATCCGGCTCCGATCCACGCTCCCAGGGCGCCCACGGCGATCGCGATGGCGATCGGCACGAACACCCCGGAGACCCGGTCGGCCAGGCGTTGGATCTCGGCCTTGCCGGACTGGGCGTCCTCGACCATCTGGGCCATCTGCGCCAACTGCGTGTCCGAGCCCACCCGCGTGGCCTTAACAACCAGGCGGCCTCCGGCGTTGACGGTGGCGCCCGTGACGTTGTCGCCCTCGGTGACTTCCGCCGGCACGGATTCGCCGGTGAGCATCGAAGCATCGATCGCGGAGCGACCCGAGGTGATCACCCCGTCGGTGGCGATCTTCTCCCCGGGGCGGACGACGAACTCATCCCCCACAGCGAGCTCATCGATAGGGATCCGCTGTTCCCTGCCCTCCCGCAGGACGGAGGCTTCCTTCGCGCCGAGTTCGAGCAGGGCACGCAGCGCCGCACCGGCACGGCGCTTGGAGCGCTTTTCAAAGTAACGGCCCAGGAGAATGAACGTGATCACCCCGGCGCCGACTTCGAGGTAGATGTGCCCGAAACCGTCACTGCGCGAGATCGTCAGCTCGAAGGGATGGACCACGCCCGGCTGTCCGGCCGTGCCCCAGAACAAGGCGATGATCGACCAGATGAGCGCGGCGGTGGTACCCACGGAGATGAGGGTGTCCATCGTGGCCGCGCCGTGCTTGAGATTGGTCCACGCCGCCTTGTGGAAGGGCCAGCCCGCCCAGACCACGACGGGAGCGGCCAGCACCAGGGAGGCAAAACCCCAGTAGTCGAACTGCAGCGCGGGAATCATCGCCATCGCAATGACCGGCACCGCCAGGCTCGCCGCACCGATCAGCCGCTGCTTGAGGGCACGCAGCTCCGTTTCCTCGCGCGACTCGCTCTCGTTCTCAGAGTTGCCCGCGCTGGCTTGCGGCGAGGCGGGAAGCGTGGCCGTGTAGCCGGTCCGTTCCACCTCGGAGATGAGCGCCTGGGGGTCTAGGTTCGCCGGACCGGTGACGCTGGCCTTCTCCGTGGCGTAGTTGACGCTGGCCTTGACGCCGTCGAGCTTGTTGAGTTTCTTCTCGATCCGGTTCGCGCACGAGGCACAGGTCATGCCGCCGATCTGCAACTCGATGCCGCCACCGGCTGTGCTGGTGGCGGGTTCAGTGGTCATGGCCGTCTCCGTCCTCGTGCTCATCGCCGGTGCCCGAACCGTCACCGGAGTGGCCGTCCTCGCTCGGGCTCCGGGTTGGGTCGGCGGTCGTGTCGATGACCAGCGGCGCGGTGTGCACCTGTCCGTCGACCTGGAAGTCCAGGTACAGCAGGTAGCGGCCCTCGGTGGGCGCGGTGGCCTCGAACGTGATGTCCGGACCGGCGGTCTGCCCGGCTTCGGGCTCGGCGCCGTGTGAGTGGACGTGCAGGTAGGCCAGGTCCCCGTCACGAAGCGCCACCAAGTGGCCGAAGGCCCCCAGGTAGGGCTCCAGGTCCGTGACCGGCTCGCCATCACGGGCCACGGACACGGTCAGCTCCGAGGGCTCACCCGCGACCAGGTCTCCTCGAACGCTGATGTCGAATCCACCGGCGTTCGTCTCGGTGACCGGTTCACCGACAGGAACCGCAGCGTAGTCACCGGTCACCTGCACCGTCGTCGACAGGGGCATGTCCTCCCCGGTCGCCGAGGGCACGAAGTCCGCGAAGATGCGATAGGTTCCGGCCTCCTCCCACTCCCAAGGGATCGACCAGGTGCCGTCGGCGTCCAGTTCAGGATGGACGTGCCGGAAGTGCTGTCCGTCGGCGCGGACGGCGATCAAGTGCATTTCCTTCTCGTGGTTGAGCTCGAATTCCGTCACCGACTCTCCCCCAAGCGTGCTCACCGCGAAAGTCAGCTCGCCCTCGATGCCCGTCTCCTGCGGGGCGCTGACCCCGGTGAGCTGATGGCCGTCTTGAGCGAGGCCGAGCCCGAGTGAGGCCGCATCGCCCGCGGGTGCCCCGTGTCCGGCGGCGTTCGCGTCGCCTTCCTGGCCGTGGTCCGTGGTCTCGGCCGACCAGTTGCGCACGGTCTCTTCGGGTACCACCGCGTTCGCTGTGAATCCAGCGACGGCGAACACGGCCACCAGGACCACCCCGTACAGGGCCAGCTTCATTGATGCGTTCAAGTCAGCTCCTCGTGGCTGCGTATCCGGCCTCTTCGACCGCGGCGATCACGGCCGCGTCATCGATCTGCTCGTCGGCGGTGACGACCAGGCGGCCCGAGGCGGAGCTGACCTCGACGGTGGCGACTCCCGAAAGGCGGGACACCTCGCTGCGGACTGCCCCCTCGCAGTGTCCGCACGTCATCCCCGTAACGGCGTAGGTCTGCGTGGCACTCATCTGGCCGTCCTCACATCTCATCGATCAACACCATGTACCCATGTGGGGTATGTTTACCAGTCCAGATATACCCCCTTGGGGTATATGAGTCAAGTAAGGACCAGCAGGAGGAGAGCCATGTCGGCACACCAGGTAGTGGTTCTCGGCGCGGGAGCGGCGGGAACGGCGGCAGCCCGAGAACTCATCACGACCAGCGGAGTCGGTGTCACACTCGTCGGCGCCAGCGACCAAGCGCCCTACAACAGGACCCTGGTGAACAAGGGGGTGGCCGTCGGGCTCATCACACCAGAGCAGGCCACGTTGACGCCCCCGAGCGAGCCCTTCGTGGCCGACACCGTTCGCCGAGTCGACGTCGCCGCACGTGAGGTACACCTCGACTCAGGCGCGACCCTGGGCTTCGATGCCCTCATCGTGGCGACCGGCAGCACCCCCAGGCTCCTGAACGTCGATCCGCGCGGCGTCCGCGCCGCCTCGCGGGCAGGGCGCCTGACCACGCTGCACTCGATGCACGACGCGCTACGCGTGCGCGACCTGCTCGCCCGCACACCCACCCGGCACGCGTGATCATTCTGGGCGCCGGGCTTAACGGGGAACCGCGGAGTTCGACGAGCTCGACCGCAGGGAATATCGCCCCAGGTTCGGGACGTCGCGAGGGCTGGTGGATGAGATCGCGCAGAGCCGCGCGGGCGGAGGGGACCGAGCGCACATCGGCGAGGGTGATCGCCTGGGGATCCATATGGAGCCGTTCGGCCACGGCCTGGGGGTCGGGTTCGGTGCCATCAGCGTGGTCAAGCACTACTTGTACTGGCAGTTCCAGGGGCCGTACCAGTTCCAGGGCATGGGCAGTCTCGGTCACGCGTGCAGGGCGGGCGATGATAATGACGGCGCATGCGTCACGGGCTGTGCTCGGCCACACGGCATCCCAGAGTTGCGAAGCTGGCAGGTTCACCAGGCACAGGCGCATATCACTCACGGGCACCTGTCCCATGGTGATCAGCATCTGTCGCGGCTCGAACCTGGCTGGGAGGGTGGTCGTCTCCTGTTCATCTACTTCGGGGTCGAGCTCCTGGGGGACTGCTTCGAGCACTGTCTCCTGCACGGCCAGGGGACGGTTGTGGGAGCAGGAGCCCACGAACTGGCGCGCTGGCAGGTCTTCGCCGAGCACCAGGATCTTCGCCGAGCGCAGATCCGGGTCGAAATGGCCGGAGGCTGACAGACCGTCGCACAGGTCAACCAGAGGGGTGCGCAGAACTGTGTGCGGACGCCCCACCTTGGCCCGATGGCGACGCAGGAGTTCGGTGACGGCCAGGATCACCGCGCCGCGGCTGAGCCCCGCACGGGAGGCGATCTCCATTACCGACACCGGTGCGCGAGCGTGCTCGAGATCGTTGGCCAGTCGCCACACGGTGCCCGCCAAGCGGTCGAGGGCATCGGTGCGGGCCAATGTGTGGGATGGCCCCACGGCGCGGACCAGGGTGTGTTCACCGAGTACCGGCAGGAGCGGGTTCTCAGGCTTGTACGGGGCGAGCGCGGTGGGGGGCATCAGCGGGCACCCACCAGAACGGAAGGCATCACCTGAAGCTCCCGGGCGATCTGGTCGGGCACCAGATGTGCGACCTGATTGGCGAACAACGCCAGCGTGTGTGCAGTGTCCTTTACCTGCTCGCGGTCCACCTCGGCGCCGACCCACACCGCCGGGGTGACGGGCAGCAGGATGAGGGCGCCGTCCGTGAAGCGAACCACCAGGCGGTCCAAACCCTCATGGCTGTTCTCGGCGGCGTAGTGGCGCGCGATGTTGACCAACCCCGAGCAGGTTGCGGCGAGCTGTTCGATCACGCTCGGAGAGAACCCGCTGCCAGCGTCGAGGACGCGACCGTCTCTGGCGAAGACGAACGACTGGACGCCCTTGTCGGTGAGTGTCTCGACCTGGGTGTGCAGCTGTTCGGGTGCGATCGGTGACGTGCCTGTGTCTGGGGGACGGGAGTCATGACTCCCATCGTGTGAGTCCTCGCAACCGAACTCTAAATTTGATTCGCCGAAAATTACCGTATTTGACGGTAGTTCAATGCGTGTCATTGTGGTAATTGCGAAGGATTTCTGTGGCCACAGCCACGACTGGGACAGTGGGGTCCAGACGCTCCTGTTCCGATTCCAGGAGCATGGTGCGGCGTGAGCGAGCTGCAGACCATGTTCGACCGAGCCCACAGCGAGGCAGGGGGCACTCCCGCTACCAGCGGTGCATGCCGCAGCGCCCGCTCGTCCCGTCTGGCCTTTCGGGCCAACTGCGCGAACGACCGCATACAGGCGTCGGAACCGACCAGGCATGCAGATTAGCGGTCAACGAAGGAGCGAGTGCGCTCACCCATCGGGAGAGCACTACGGAGCACCCCCGGTGTTTGGCCGGTGACTCAAATCATCCAAGCCACTGTCGCAACACCGGGGACACACAACAATTACATTTGTAGTATCTGGGCCATGCACATACAGGCCGTGATCACAGCGAGCCGACGAGGCATCGTGACCTGGCCACGAACGCTCGCCAGCGAGTGTAGGCGCCCTTGCCGTGTCCGCGGAGCGACGCACTGACCCGAGGACCATGACGCCCGCCCACTCCCGCGCCCCGCGTTACCCGTTAACCACCCCGGGACCGGGCCGGCCGCGCCGCCCATCCGGCACGCGGCCCCTCCACCAACGCGCCTCCACATAGGCGCGGCTTATGAGAGAAGGCTATGCAGACCAACACTTTGAGTGCTCCTGTGCCCGAAATCAGCCCAGGGGGGCTTCTGACCACCCCGTCAACCATGCCCCAGCACACACCTGCGGGCGTTGTCGGCAACACCCCGATGCTGTGGATCGGAGCGCCGCTCTGTGAACCCCGTCAGGGGTTCTGGGCCAAGCTCGAAGGCCACAATCCAGGCGGCATCAAGGATCGCCCCGCGCTGCACATGATCGAATGCGCGCGCCAACGCGGCGAACTCGCCCCGGGCGCGACGATTGTCGAGTCCACGAGCGGCACCCTCGGGCTCGGGCTCGCTCTGGCCGGCATTACTTATGGTCACCCGGTGTCGTTGGTGTCCGACCCGGGCATGGAGCCGCTGATGCGGCGTCTGCTGACCGCCTACGGCGCCACCGTGCACACCGTTACCGAGCCCCATCCGACCGGAGGGTGGCAACAGGCCAGGTGCGACCGTGTGGCAGAACTCCTGGCTGCAGAGAACGGTGCCTACTGCCCGGATCAGTACAACAACCCCGACAACGTCGCGGCCTACACCTCGCTGGCCCACGAACTCATCGCCCAGATCGGCCGCATCGACACGCTGGTGACGAGCGTCGGCACCGGTGGCCACTCAGCCGGTGTGTCCCGCGCTCTGCGCGAGTTCTTCCCGAACCTCAAAGTCGTAGGGGTGGACACGGTGGGCTCCACCATCTTCGGCCAGCCCGCCCAGAAGCGCCTCATGCGCGGGCTGGGCAGCAGCATCTACCCGCGCAACGTCGACTACGAGGCCTTTGACGAGGTGCACTGGGTGGATGCGGCCCAAGCCGTGCAGGCGAGCCGCTCGTTGGCGGTCTCGCACTACACCAGCGGCGGCTGGAGCGTCGGCGCGGTTTCCACAGTGGCCCGGTGGCTCTCCCGCGTGCGCCCCAAGGCCGAACGTATCGTCGCCGTCTTCCCTGATGGGCCCGAGCGCTACTTCGACACCGTCTTCAACGACGACTACTGCCACGAGCACGGACTGCTCGAAGCGCCGGTGCTCGACGAACCTGACGAGATCGCCCACACCACACAACGCACGGTGACGCGCTGGACCCGCTGTAGTGGCGTGGTCAACCCCAGGCAGGCAGACGAGGTCCCGGCCGACATGGCGGGGGGAGAGCGATGATCACGACGTGGAAGCGGCTGCGCAGCTTCGAGACCAGCATTCAGCTGTTGATGCTCAACCAGTTGACCATCAACACCGGTTTCTACATGCTCATGCCCTACCTGGCCTTTCACCTCACCAACAGCGTAGGCATGACGGTGGCGACGGTCGGGCTCATTCTGGGCGTGCGCAACCTCAGCCAGCAGGGCATGTTCCTGGTGGGCGGCAGTATCGCCGACCGACTCGGCTACAAGCCGGCCATCCTGGCCGGCTGCGCCTTGCGCACCGTCGGCTTCGCCGCTCTGGGGTTCGCCGACTCACTGGTGATGCTTCTGCTGGCCTCGGCGGCGACGGGCTTTGCCGGTGCGTTGTTCAACCCGGCGGTGCGCGCCTATCTGGCCCAGGATGCCGGTGAGCGGCGGTTGGAAGCATTCGCCCTGTTCAACGTCTTCTACCAGACGGGCATCCTTATCGGCCCCCTGATCGGCATGGCGCTGATCACGGTGAACTTCTCGGTCGTGGCCAGTGTCGCCGCCGCGCTGTTCCTGGTCCTGACCGTCCTGCAGGCCCGTGCTCTGCCGGTTCGACGCGCCCCGGCAAGCGAGCAACGCGCGGGTATCACCGGGGTGCTGGCCGACTGGCGCAGCGTGGCCACCAACCGCCCCTTCGTGATCTTCACCGTGGCCATGGTCGGTTCCTACGTGCTGAACTTCCAGGTGTACCTGGCCATCCCGCTGGCCGTGCAGGATGCCGTCGCAGCCGCGGGCATGGGCTCGACCGCCGGTGACATCGCCGTGGCGTCGCTGTTCGCGGTCTCGGCGCTGGTCGCGATCGCCGGCCAGGTGCGCATCACCGATTGGGCCAAAGGCCGCTGGGGCCCTGCCCAGGCGCTCCCCCGGGGGCTGGCTGTCATGGCGCTGGCGTTCCTGCCGATCCTGGCGACCCCGCCGATCAGCGCCGCCCTGAGCGACTCGACGATGCCAGGGCCGGTGGTGGCCGCGCTCATCGTTGCTCCAGCCATGGTCACGGTGGGTCTGCTCAGTCTCGGGGCGATGCTGGTCTACCCGATGGAGATGGACACGGTCGTTCGGCTCGCTGGCAATCGCCTGGTGGCCACGCACTACGGGCTGTACAACACCGTCTCCGGGATCGGCATCACCCTGGGCAACTTTCTGGTCGGCGCAGGCTTGGAACTCGGCGCACCGCTCTCGACCACGGTGCCCTGGCTCGCGCTCGCAGCCCTGGGCGGTGTGGCCTCGCTGAGTTTGGTACTGATCGGCAAGGCGGGAGGCTTCACCCCGAAGGACGAGGGATCCGAGGTCGGTGAACCGTCCAGCTCATCCAGAGTCTGATCCCGCCCGCCTGTGGCTCTGCAAGGGCCGGGGACGACATGCGCACTGGCGGGATGGTCGTGTGGTGGCTCCGACCAGCGACCAGCCTGCCGGGCGTGGCCGGCAGCTCGCGGGCGGGCGATCCGGGCTCACATCGTGCGGTCAGCGCTGACGGCGCCGGGTGCGCAGTGCGCTGCGCACCTGGTCACCCAGGGCTTGGACCTCTTCGACCCGCAGTACATGACCCGCTACGAGGTACAGCGTTGCGGCCACCGTGCAGCCTGCCAGGGGTCCTACAAGGTGGGTGAGGACAAAGCCGGAGGTGTCGCCCACCCAGAAGGTCTGCATCGCCCATGCGGCCAGCGCCCCGGGAGCGGCGATCAGGTGCAGCTTGACGACGGCTGCGACGGTGCGCCGGGCGTCCAATCCCCCCAGGCGCCGCGCCAAAATCAAACCGCCCCACACCAGACCGGCGACGTAGGAGAGCATGAACCCGGCCGCGATACCTGCCACCACCTGGTGCGAGGGCAACAGGACATAGGCGGGCACAGCGATGAGCGCGTGCACGGTGACGTTGGCGATCGACAGCAGGGCTGGGGTGCGCGTGTCGCCGGTGGCGTAGAAGACACGCAGGAGAAGTTGGTAAGCGGTAAAGGGTAGGAGCCCCAGGGCGAACACCGTCAGTACAGAGGCGATGATCTGGGCGTCGGCGACCGAGGTGTTGCCGCGAGCGAACACCGCCACGCACAAGGGCTCGGCGTAGACCACCAGGGCGAGAGCGAGAGGAACCAGGAGCGCCGAAGGGCCACGCAGTCCTCGGGAGAAATCCGCGCGGACCCGCGCCCAGTCCTTGTCCACGGCGTGCGCGCTCATGCGCGGCAGAAGAACGGTGATCACCGATACGGCGATGATCGCGTAGGGCAGTTGGAAGAGCTGGTAGGCGTAGTTGTAGGCGGTGAGACCGGCGCCGGCCCCGCTCTCCTGGGCGGCCGTCGCCCCGGCACGGTTGGCCAGGTTGGCGGTGAGGAGGAACCCTGCCTGCATGGTGCACACCAGCAGAAACATCCACCCGGCGGCGCGCAGAGCCTCCCCGAGCCCCGAACCTTTCAGGTCCAGGCGGGGACGCCAGCGAAAGCCCGCTCGCCACAGAGCGACCTGCAGCACCAGGGCCTGGGTCGCGACCCCGGCTGCGGTCCCTGCTCCCAGGAGGGCGATTTCGGTCTCGGTGATGGTCTCGGGGGTGCGGTGCGGGCCGGCGAGCCAGAGGAAGGCTCCGCCCACCGCGATGATGACCAGGTTGTTCAGAACCGGGGTCCAGGCGGGGGCGGCGAAATGATGGCGAGCGTTGAGCATGGCGCTCGTCAACCCGCTGAGCCCGATGAAGAAGATCTACGCGAGTAGGTAGCGCCCGAGAAGGACGGCGACCTCGTGCTGTGTGTCGGTGAATCCACCGGCATAGAGGCTGATGATGGGCTCGGCCAGCAGTACCGCGACGGTACTGATCATCGCCAAGAGCACAAGCGCGCAGGTCAAGAGCCGGTTCTCGGTGGCCCGTCCGCCATCGGCGTCGGTTGTGCGCCGTCGCACGAGGAAGGGGACGATCACGCTGGCCATCAGGCCGCCGATGAGCAGGTCGTAGACGATGAAGGACAGGGTGTTGGCGGTGTTGTAGGCGTCGCCGAGCAGTTGAGTGCCCACCGCTGCGGCCAGGACCAGGGTTCGCGCGAACCCGGTCAGGCGCGAGGCTGTCGTTCCCATGGCCATGACCACGCCGGACCGCACCAGTCCGGTGTCCGTCGTGGGTGGTCGGGTGCCGGTGCCGGTGGCGTCGGGCTCACGTCCGGCGGGGGCGGCGTCGCGCTCCTGGTCGATGTCGGCTCCTTCGTGGGCCATGGGGCATCTGCTTCGCTGATCGGCCCCGGTTCCGGGACGGGCTGCCGGGGCGGGGGTCACAGGTCCAGGGTGAAAGGCACCCAGGGCTTGTTATCGAGGTCGTGTTGGACGGTGTGTTCGCGCCAGCCCCGGCGCTTGTAGAAGTTCCGGGCGGTGTCGTTACCCGGTCCGGTGTACAGCCGCAGCTGTTCCACGCCGTGCACGGCCGCGATGCGAACGAACCCCTCCACCAGAGCGGTTCCCACACCTGCGCCCCGCCCCGGTTCGTCCACGGCGATGTGGCTGAGCACGCCGGTGCGCACGGGCTCGCCCTCCGCAGCAGTGGTGGGCGCAGTTCTGCGGCGGATGCCCCGCAGGTAACGGCGCGCGCGGGTACGCATGAAGTGGGCGGTGAGTTCGGGGCGCGCCAGCAGGGCGGTCGCGCCGACCCGGGCCAGTCCCCAACGGCTCAGGTCGATCGTGTGGCGATGGTGTGCGACCTCGTCGGTGGATCCCACCAGGAATCCGACCATCGTGCCCTCGACCTCGGCGACGAGGGCGACGGCAGCGGGGCTGGTCAGGAAGGTCCGATAGTAGCGCCGCAGAAAGCGGTCGCCCAGTTCGACGAAGAAGCCCGTGGGCAGGTTCGTGCGGTGCAAGCGGACCGCCGTGGGCACGTCGGCGAGTTCCATGGCGCGCAGCGACACCGGTGGCGTTGGCGAAGACATGACCACAATCTACTACAAATGTAATAGTAAGCTGTGCCCGCCGACCGAAGGGAGCACCTTGCGAGAGCGAAAGGCCTGGCCAGCACAGGTAAAGCATCCCGAAGCATCTATCACTAATGTAGTAGCTAGCTGCTGGATGTACCTGCACGAGGTGTCCACGGAGGGGAGCTGAGCCATGGCTGCGCCGCGCAGCGCGGGCTGTGATCACTCTGGTCCGGACAGAGGGACTTCAGGGACGATCGCGCCTTTGCAGCGCAAGGGCCAGCAGGTGGCCGCGGTGAAGACCGAGCGCCCGTCCCAGTTCGGTCCGTGGCCGGTCGGGCCCGCGTCGCCTCGTGCGGCAGCACCCCCTTGTCTTCCGAATCCGCCTGCTCTCAGGACTACCGAGCACTCCGACAGAAAGTTGTTTCATGACCGGCATGCCCCCGACGGTCTCGTTGACCCGCCGCACACCAGGGAGAACGCGCTGGTTCCCGTTCTCGGCCCTGGCGGTGGACGCCGTCGGAATCCTGCTGACGGCCTGTACCACCACGCCCCCGCCCGATCCTCCCGAGGAAGAGGAGCCCTCGCCCGCTCCCGCTCTTCCCGAGGTCGCCGCCTACGAGGTCGCCGAGGACGAACCCGCAGTGGGTGTCAAGCGAGCCGCCGTGGACTTCCTGGAGGCCACCTTCAACTACGAGGCCGATCAGGGTACGGCTGAGGCCGCCCGGGACCGGCTCCAGCAAGCCGATATGGGCACCGAGGCCGTCACCGACGACCTCTTCCCCGAAGTCGATGACTCCGCTGGTGCCGCTGAGGTCGTCTACCCGCAACTGGGTGGGTTGACCGAGGACCAGGCATCCATCATGGCCATCACACGACTCAGCCTCCTGAGCGGGGAGTCCGTGGGGGCCATGACCCGTGTCGTCGACCTGAGACTGACCAGGGACGAGCAGAACTGGGAGGTCACAGAGATCGCCTCGATGGGCGGATCCCAGCCCGCCGTTCCAACACAGCCCCCTTGGTCCTCCCCCGAGGCCGGGCCCCTGGAAGAGCCGGAGAGCGACGACCCCGCCACCGAGGTCCTGCAATCCGAGGACATCGAACTGCCCGACAGCTCAGAGCAGGACATCGAAGAGGACCGCATCGACGAACGGTTGCTGACCATGTTGCTGGAGTTGTCCGCCGATCACACGCTCTCGGTGGCCGCCCTGGCCACCGGCCACCCCGTCAACGTCTTCGACAGCTCTTCGGTAAGCAACCACACCCATGGCCGCGCCGTCGACATCTGGGCCATCGACGGCGTCACCGTCTCCGATCATCGCCAAGCCGGCCGCGATGGTCCTGCGGGTAACCTGATGAAGAGCGCGCTGAGTCTGGGCGCCACCGAGGTGGGCGGCCCTTGGGTGCTGAGCAATGGGCACGGGACGACCTTCACCGATACCGTGCACGAGGATCACCTGCACATCGGTTTCAAGCAATGAGCGCACCGTGTCCGGGCAACCGGCGCCGCCGCACCGACAGGGGCACCGTGTGAGACCGAATCGATGGCGTCGGGCAGCACAGGTTTCGAGGATGGGGATGTCACGCAAGAGACTGGGGCAGTTGGAGGCCGAAGTGCTGGCGGTGCTGGCCGGTGCCGAGGGGCACCTGTCCACAGGGGAACTCCGGGAGAAGCTCGAAGGGGATCCCGCCTACACCACGGTCAACACCGTTCTGTTCCGGCTCTTGGACAAGAACATGGTCGAGCGCCGCCAACGTGGCCGGGCTTTCGTCTACCGCTTGGTCGTGGACGAATCCGAACTCGTCGCCGGGCGCATGTTCGACTCCCTGCGCGTGGCCAGCAACCCGCCCGACGTACTCAACCAGTTCGTCCACGGCCTGAGCCCGACAGAGGAGCAGGCCCTGCGCGCGCTCTTGGACCGTCACAAGGAGGAGCCGTGACCTGGCCGACCTTCGCTCCGGTCTTCATCCTGACGCTTCTGAGTCTGCTGTTGGGGTGGAAGCCCCTGCCCCTGCACCCGTCCTGGTCCGCCCGCATTCTGGTCATCTCCGGAGTCTCGACGGCCTTGGCCGTGTTGAGCACCATCCTGTTCATCTCGGCTGTCTTCGTCGCCGGGTTCCTGTCGACCGGCGCGGTCCTCTCCTGGGGCAGCGCAGGGCGGTTCCTCATCGACCACGGCCCTGTCTAGCTCCCCCTGGGGGTCATGGCCCTGACCGTGCTCAGTGTCGGACTGTACGGAACGGTCCGTCTGGGCATCGGGATATACAGAGACATCCGGGTCGTACGCGACACCCCTGAGAACATCACGGGGCAGGAACGACCGATTGCCCTGGCCGTGGCCGGGCGCCACGGGGGCGTGCTGGTCTCCCGAGGCCTGATGCGCCTGCTGAGCCGAGAACAGCTCCAGGTGGTGTTTCGGCACGAGCATTCGCACCTGCGCCACCGGCACCACATCTACACGACCCTCGGAGCACTGGCAGCGGCGGTCTTTCCGCCGTTGAACACCTTGCAGAAGTCCCTGCGCCTGTCGTTGGAGCGTTGGGCGGACGAGGACGCGGCGAAGGCGACAGACAACCGCGAACTGGTCGCGCACACCATCGCCCGCGTGGCCCTGGCCGCTCCCGGCCCCCGCCCGTCCTGGCATCTGACTCTGGTCGATGCGCATGTGGTGGAACGGGTACAAGCGCTTCTGGGTCAAGCGCCCTCACGCAACCCCGTGGCCGGGCCCGCTCTTGTGGGAAGCACCGGGGTAGCCTCCAGCAGCATGGCCTCCAGCTGCTTCCAGTTGCACCATCTTTCGGCGCTCCTGCTCATCTGAAGCTGGCCGACCACCTTCGCCGCCGCTGTCCGGGGAGACCCTGGTCGGAGCTCCCGGTTGCATCGGCCAAGCCACTGAGAGCCTTGGCCGACCCGAAACCTGGGGCCACGGCTGTGGGGCAAAGCAGATCGGACGGTAGCCGGCGCTCCTTGCCTGCCGCGCCGCTGCTCATAACCGGGAGCCTGGCCCTGCCAGGGCCAGCCCTGCCGACCGGGACGTCTCGGATCGGCTGCGGCGCCCGCACCCCATGAACGCGCCGAGGTCCCGTGCACCGCAAACGGTGTGGGAGACGCAAGATCGCGCGACAGGAGAGGGCGGTGTCCACCCGGGAACAGCGATACAGCTACGAACTCGCCGACCGCACCCCCGCAAGCTTCACTCTGAACTAGCCGGAAGCCACACCATAGTTTAGTATCTGCGTATGAACGCAGATGCGAATAAGTGCAGCCTTGATGAGAGCAGTCCCTACGTCGAGTACGCCGTGGAGATGCTCACCCTGCTCGCCGACGCCACCCGGGTACGCATCATCCTGGCCCTGCGCGGCGGTGAGCTGTCGGTGAACGAACTGGCCGAACGCCTCGGCAAGCCTGGTCCCGCGATCTCCCAACACCTGGCCAAACTCCGCATCGGCCGGGTCGTGTCCTGCCGCCGTGAGGGCAACCGGATGTACTACAGCCTGGCCAACGAGCACGCTCGCAAGCTGGTCGCCGATGCCGTCTTCCAAGCCGAGCACGCCTTGGAGGTCGAACCCGCACACGCCCGCGCCGGTGCTGCGGCCCCCCGCAACACCGACCCGAGCCAGAACGAGCAGAAATGACCGCCACCGCGGCCACCACCGTCTCCGCCGCTGAGCGCGCCCAGGTCCAACCGCCCTCGCTCCTGGCCACCGGCGTCCAACTAACCGAGGTGCGCTGGGCCGCCGCTGCACTGGCCCTGTTCCTCATCGGATGGGCAACCCAGCTCCTGGGCGCCCCCGCCTGGGTGTGGTGGAGCCTGTACATGGCCTGCTACATCACCGGCGGGTGGGACTCGGCCCTGTCCGGTCTGCGCTCCCTCAAGGAACGCACCCTGGACGTGGACCTGCTGATGATCGTGGCCGCCATCGCCGCGGCCTCCATCGGCCAGGTCTTCGACGGCGCACTGCTCATCGTCATCTTCGCCACCTCCGGCGCGTTGGAGGCCGTGGTCACCCAACGCACGGCCGACTCGGTCAGCGCCCTGCTGAACCTGGCCCCCGAACGCGCCGTACGCCTGAACACCACCGCGGACGGTGAGCACGAGGAGACCGTCGAGACCTCCGAGCTCCAGGTCGGCGACACGATCCTGGTGCGCCCCGGCGAGCGCGTGAGCGCCGACGGAACCGTCATCGACGGGAGCAGCGAGGTCGATCACCAGGCCGTCACCGGCGAGTCGGTGCCCGTCCCTCGCGGTGAGGGCGAAGAGGTGCTCTCGGGCACGATCAACGGCACCGGAGCCCTACGTGTGCGCATGGATCGTCCCGCAGGCGAGTCGGTGATCGCCCGGATCGTGACCCTGGTCGAGGAGGCCTCAGCCACCAAGGCCCGGACCCAGATGTTCATCGAAAGGATCGAGCAGCGCTACTCGTTCGGTGTGGTCGTGGGCACCCTCCTGGTGCTGACCGTGCCGATGCTCTTCTTCGAGCACACCTTCGAAGAAGCGCTGCTGCGCGCGATCATCTTCATGATCGTGGCTTCCCCCTGCGCGGTGGTGCTGTCCACCATGCCGCCGCTGCTGGCCTCGATCTCCAACGCCGGCCGCCATGGCGTCCTGGTCAAGTCCGCCACCGTCATGGAACAGATCGGGCGCGCCGACCTGGTGGCCTTCGACAAGACCGGCACGCTCACCCAGGGAGAGCCGCAGGTCACCGGGGTGGCGCCCGAACCGGGTCACACCGCCGAGGAGGTCCTGGCCCCGGCCGCTGCCGCGGAACGCAACAGCGAACACCCCCTGGCCCGCGCGATCTGCGCCCATGCGGATCAGCAGGGTATGGCGGCACCCTCGTCAGTGGAGGACTTCACCTCCCTGCCCGGGGTCGGGGTGAGCGCGACCGTGAACGGGTCCGAGGTCCGCGTCGAACGGGCCCCGGCCGAACCCGACGGCCCGGCGAGCACACAGGTCCTCGTCCGCGTCGACGGAGAGGTACGGGGCCGGATCACCCTGGCCGACGCTGTACGACCCGAGGCCGCCCGGACCGTGGCCGACGTGGGTGGCCTCACCGCCCGGCCTGTGCACCTGCTGACCGGGGACAACGCCGCCACGGCAGCGCACGTGGCAGGAGCGACCGGTATCGAACACGTGCACGCCGACCTGCTGCCACAGGACAAGGCAGCGCTGATCAAGGACAAGGAGAACGAGGGCCACCGGACGCTTCTGGTGGGCGACGGGGTCAACGACGCCCCCGCGATGGCCGCAGCCACCACCGGTGTGGCCATGGGTCGGCGCGGCTCGGACCTGGCCCTGGACACCTCCGACGCCATCGTGGTGCGCGACGACCTGTCGACCCTGCCCAGCTTGATCGCCCTGTCCCGGCGGGCACGCCGCTTCGTGATCGCCAACCTGTGCATCGCGGGCACCTTCATCGTGGTGCTCGTGACCTGGGACCTGGTGGCCACACTGCCACTAGCGCTGGCCGTGGCGGGGCACGAGGGATCCACCGTCATCGTCGCTCTCAACGGCATCCGACTGTTGCGCGAACGCGCCTGGACACGATGAGCCCGCATGCGGGTGAATTGGCAACTGCGTGAGTTCCGTGGTTTCGCGAATCGCGGGCACGAGGTAGGGGTGAGTCGGCCCTCTCGTTGAGAGGGCCGACCACCTTTTCACGTGGGTGCCTTGCAGTAGTGCACGCAAGAGCGACTAGGAACTCAGTTTCGCAGCGATGCGGGGCCGTGCCTGTAAAGCGATGCGGGGCCGTGCCTGTGAAAGGACCTCAGAAGTACGGTGCGCACGTTCGCTGTCGCGGCGATCAAACCCCCATGATGAACGAGGTCCGGGTCACCACCCTCTTCTCCAAGGGACGTATTCCTGTTCACCAGGGCAGCAGTGCTGTGCACAACCCGAGGAGAGCGCACACTCCCAGAACCCGGAGTATCGGCCATTTAACGACGAAGGTCAGCACCACGGCGATCGTCAGGAGCGCCAGGGTCACCGGCTCCAGCGAGGACGGGTCGGGCACAGTGACGGACGCAGGCCCCAGGCATGCACGGTTGTGGCCGTGAACAAGGTGTTCAAGGCGAAGTACAAGGCCAGATTGGCGATGACACCGACGACGGCAGCTGTGACGCCGGTCAAGGCCGCAGACAGGGATCTGTTGTTGCGCAGGCGCTCGATGTAGGGGGCTCCGAGCAGGATGAACAGGAATGAGGGTGTGAAGGTCACCCAAGTGGTCAACAACGACGCGAGAACACCTGCCACCCAGGGGTCCAGGACCCCGGGGTTGCGGAAGGCACCCAGGAACGCCACGAACTGCACCACCATAATGAGTGGCCCGGGGGTGCTCTCGGCCAGGGCCAACCCCCGCACCATCTCCCCTGGGGCTAGCCAGGCATAGGTCTCCACGGCGCGCTGGGCGACGAAGGCCAGAACGGCGTAGGCTCCACCGAAGGTGACCAGCGCGGTTCCCGAAAAGAACAGCCCTTGTGTCGTGAGGACCCCCGAGGCGCCGGTGAACAGGGCCACGGCTGCGACGGGCAGGAGCCATAGCGTCACGCCTATGACCATGACCTTGGCCGATCTGCGGATGCTCGGGGACTCGTGGTGCAGGTCCTCGTCGGAGACGACGGGCGGCGGGCCCGCAGTGTCATCGTGACGGGGGGTTGTCAGAAGAGCGGGCTTGAGCCTTCCCACAAGCCACCCGGCCAGTGCCGCGAGCGCGATCACCAACGGGAAGGGCATGGAGAAGAAGGTCAGGGCCGCGAACGAGGCGACGGCGAAGACGATCAGGATCGGGTGGATCAGGGAACGTCGGGAGACGCGGATGACGGCTTGGACGATGATCGCCAGGACCGCGGGTGCCAGTCCGGCGAACACCGCGTTGATCGCCGTGGTCTCTCCGAAGGCCACGTAGAGGCCGGACAGAGCCAGTAGGGCCACCATGCCGGGCAACACGAACAGGACGCCGGCGCTGATGGCGCCGCGCAGTCCGTTGAGTAGCCATCCGACGTAGACGGCCAGCTGCTGGGCTTCGGGGCCGGGCAGGATCATGCAGAAGTTGAGGGCGTGGTTGAACCGTTGCTGACCGATCCAACGGTGGTCCTCGACGAGGGTGCGCTGCATGACGGCGATCTGCCCGGCTGGACCGCCGAAGGTCTGCAAGGAGATCAGGAACCAGGCGCGCAGGGCGGTGCGGAAGGGGACGAGGTCCTGTGACGAGGACGGGGCTGCGGCAGGGGTGGATGACGATGATGTAGAGGGCGGAGTCTCGTCCGTGCTCACGCGGGTTCTCTTCCCAGAAGTACGGCACGGGTGAAGTAGGTATGGAGCCCATCGAAGATGGGGTCGCTGACCCGCAACGTGTCCTCGTCGTCTCCGATCATGGACAGACCACGCAGGATCACGTCTAGTCCGGGTGCCTCGGGGGCGTCATAGCGTTCGTCGTCCAGATCGGCCTCGTGCACGATCTGGCCGATGCGCCACAGCACAGGGTCCGTCAGCTCGTACCGCTTGAGGATGGTTTCGAAACTGCAATCGTCTCCGTGGTGTCCCAGGTCGACGCCTCGCATGTCGAACGGGGTCGCGTCTGCGGGCACCTCCTCAGGGGCGTCGACGAAGACGAATTCGGCGTCGGGGTCGATCTGGCGGGAGATCAACCAGGCGCAAGCTGCCCGATCGATGTGGACTCCGGCCCGGGTGGACCATTTCACCGGTGTTCCTCCTGAATCGGTTTCAAGTCGTGGTCGGCCGCGGCCAGGTGTTGCACGCTCAGGCGGGCCTGGTCGCGTTCGGGGGGTGGGAAGTAGTCGCGGCGCTCGATGCGTCGCAGTTCGGCGCGGAGGTTGCGGACCAAACGGGTGCGGGCGCCTCCGGTCAGCGTGTCGCCCTCCGTGGCCGCGTTGAGGACGGCGCGGTATTCGAGGGCGCGGGCGCGGGACATCTCGGTCGCCAGTCGGCGTTCTTGGGAGAGTGAGGTCGGTTGCGCCAACCAGACCAAGGCAGTACCTCCGTTCTCCTCGATCTCTTGGGCAATCCAGTCGATGTGCTCTCGGGTTCGGGCGTCAGAGGGGAGACCGACCAGACCATCTCCGATCTGAGCGACGCCGAGTCGTTTGAGCTTGCGCCACACGGCGATCCGTGGTGACGACGGTTCGCGGGGCATTCGGTAGGACAACAGACACCATGTGCCTGCCTTCTTGGACATTTCAGACCCCCTCACTGGGTTGCAACCATTGTTACTGTAACCGTGGTTGCATAGTCTAGGTGGCCTTCGACAAGACCGGCACCCTCTCACCCAAGGCGAACCCCAGGTCACCGTGGCGACACCCGCTGTATCCCCTTCTCACGCGGCTGCGTGATCGAATTTGCCCTCACGCCCCCACTGCTTGATCAAGCGACCCCAGCGAGGCTTGTGCCCGCATGCTTCCGCGATCTGCTTGCCAGTGGGCAAGGAGCCATCCTCACGACGGTTCTCCAATGCCCAATCCCAGGCCTCGCGTTGCACCTGCGGGATCATCACCGAGTGGTCCACGCGTTCCGTGACGACCGGTTCAGGCGAAGAGTTCTGCGTAGGCACCACGTGCAGATGCCGCCGTTCCTGCTCCTGTCCAAACGACTCTGTTGTCTCAGAAGTCGCACCGTTACTCCCCACGCCGTCGGATGCTGCGTCTTCGCCGGGCGTACGCCCGGCGTGAGTACTGCGTACGCCAGAGGCGTTGGCACGGAACTCGCGCATGAGCAGCTCGTACGCACCGATCAGGGCGAATGAGGGCCAGGCGTGGATGATGCGCGACCACATGGTGGGGTCAGCGACGGCGACGTTGGCCGCCAGGGAGGCGCCGGACCCGATGATCAACAGCGCCCAAGGCAAGAGACCACCCTTGCGGCCGTTACGGGCATCGCTCAGCAGTGTCATGGAGGAGGCGACGATCATGCCGTCGACTGACAGGGGAAACAGAGCCGCGCGCCACTCAGGTTCGCCATGGCGGAGTGCCAGCTCGTACATGTGGGAATAGCTGACGACGGCTGCGATCAGCGCTAGGATCAGAACAGAGACAATGGTGGTCCAGCGGGACCAGCAAGAAGTATCCATCGCAGGTCACCGCCCGTCCAGCGCCAGTTCGGTGGACAGGGTCAGGGGATTTTCCCCATTTGGGGGAATGGTTGAAGTCCCCCCTCGGACACTTAAAAATGCATAGCATTGCATAATGATGCATCGTCATTGGATCCCAGGCCCCTGCGTCCTGGGATCTTTCGTTTTCCCACCCTCCCCCTCAGCATCGGCACTCAGGGTCTGTTCGACCGGGTCGTACCTGAGCTTCGGTCCTTCCGCACGACATGCGGCGACCTGCTCGGGTACACGGCGGGGGAAGTCGACTTCCTCTAAGAGCTCGGACATGAGCGTTGTGTTGATGAAGTGCTAGCTGTAGCTCCGTGACTCCTCGGCGGCCTCAGGATCTGCGGCCGCTCCCTCGACGGCTTGTTCGGAAGGCGGACAGGCGTCGCGCAGACGTTGCATGGTCGCCGTCACGACGGCACGGACGTCCGTCTCGCGCAACGGGGCGGAGTACAGCGCCGAACTGAACGAGTAGCCCTCGATCAGGGCGAACAGCAGGAGCGCCTCGCGGTGTAGCGACTCCTCGTCGATAGCGCGGTCGGCCAGCGCTTCACGCAACAGCGAGCGGACCATTTCCACAGCCTCGTGGGACGTCGCGGTGATATCTGCCGCCAGCTCCGGGTCCGTGCGCGCCATGACGCGGTATTCGACGAGGGCGATGTTCTCCTTGCGCTCCTGCTCGCTGGTCGGCGCGGCAAAGGCGATCACATCCGCGATCCGCGTCGCCGGATCCTCGGACATCGTCGTGTCCCGTCGCGCGACGCGCTGCATGAGGACGCCGAGTGTGAAGCGCATGACCTCGCGGACGGTGTCGCCGAAGTAGTAACGGATACTCCCGATGGCCAAGCCGGTGCGTGCGGCGATCCGGGCGAGGGTCACCGAGCGGAGCCCGTGCACGGCGATCTCGTCGATCCCGGCGCCTCGCGACCGGGCTCGCCGCGGCCGCCACGCCGGTACTCCTCCTACTCGCCGGCTGCACGTCCGCCTCTCCTCCACCGGACTCCGGCGAGGATTCGGACCTGGGCACCTACCTCGGGCAAGAGCTCGACTGGGCCGGGTGCCAGGACACCGCGACGAGCGCGGCGGACGCCGAGCTGTTCGCGAACCCCGCGCTCGAGTGCGCCTCGGTCGAGGTACCGCTCGACTACGACGAGCCGGAGGGCGAGAGGGCGCACATCGCGCTCATGCGCCTCCCCGCCACGGGCGAGTCCGAGGGCTCGCGGCTGATCAACCCGGGAGGCCCTGGAGGCTCCGGCACCAACCTCGTGGCGTCGACCGTGCCCCTGTGGCAGGCCGGCCCCGTCGCCGAGCGCTTCGATGTCGTCGGCTTCGATCCCCGGGGGATCGGGTCGTCGACCCCGGCCCCTCGACTGCTACACCGACGAGGAGTACGACGCAGGCGACGTGCCGCGGTTCGGTGCGGTGTACGACATCACGAGCGCCGAGGAGACGGTCGAGCTCGCGGAGCGCTGCGCCGACGGCTCCGGCGGCGTCGCGAACCTTGTGAACGCCGGGTCCACGAACGTCGTACGCGACATGGACGTCATACGGGAGGTGCTCGGCGACGACCAGTTGACCCATCTCGGCTACAGCTACGGCTCCGAGCTCGGCGCCATGTACGCCGCGGCCTACCCCGAGAAGGTCCGCGCGATCGTGCTGGACGGGGCCGTCGCTCCCGACCTGACGGCGAGCGAGTTCCGCCGCTCCTCATTCACCGGCTTGCAGGCCCGGTTCGACGACCTCTCCGCGCTCTGTGCCGAATCGTCCGACTGCGTCCTCGGCCCCGACCCCGCCGCCGCGAACGATCGCCTGCACGAGATCGTTCAACCGCTTGTCGAGACACCAGCGGCGACCACCGAAGGCCGGGACGTGAGCGTCTGGGACGTTTACCTCGGCATCAGCAGTGGGCTGTACTCCGAAGCGAACTGGCCCGAAATCATCTCCGCCCTGACCGCGCTTGAGGCAGGGAACGCCGACGAGATGCTCGCCCTGCGCGACACCTTCTACGCCCGCACGGCGGACGGCGCCTACGGCACGGACATGGACACGAACATCGCCGTGCGCTGTATGGACTCGCCCCGTCTGACGCCCGAGGAGCAGACCGCTCTCGCACGCGAGATCGGGGAAGTCGCGCCGATGTTCGACCTCGACGTGTTCACGGCGGGGACCTACCACAGCGAGTGCGAGGCGTGGCCTGCGCCGCCCACGCGTGACGAGCCCTGGCTCGACGATGTCGAAGGCCTCCCCGAGACGCTCGTCGTGTCGGTCACCGGCGATCCCGCGACGCCGCACGAGGGCGGCATCGCGATGGCGCAAGCCCTCGGCGGAAGCCTGCTCACCGTCGACGGCAAGCAGCACGGCGCCTACCTCCTCGGCGGCAGCGAGTGCGTCGACGACGCGGTCGACGCGTATCTCCTCGACCTCGAATCCCCGCCCACTGATGCCCGTCGCAGCCTGTGACACGCACGACTCCGGCAACGATGCTGGTCCGGCCGGACCTGATGACTCGCGGGATCGCGTTCCGGGGCGGCGACCAGGTCGAGGAGCCATCGGAGCAGGGCGGGACCGTCTCCACGGCGCAGACCGACGTCCCCCCGCAGGGCAAGTTCGTATGCGAGTAGGAAACAACGGCCTACCGGAACCGATCACGGCCAGCATCAGAACAGAGACGCTGGTTGTCCAGCGGGACCAGCGGGACCAGCGGGAAAATTCCATCACAGGTCACCGCCCGGCAGGTCGAACTCGGTGACCAGACGGACCCGGCGCTCAGGTGAGGTAGTACTTACCTTGGGGCCGTAGGAGAATCGGTAGTCTCCCCCTCGGGTACTCGAAAGACATCACTCCCAGGCCTCTGACCTGGGAGTTTTTATGCGCCAGATCGAGCCAGACCAAAGCAGAAGCCCGGGGTCGGCATCCCTGCCCGCCGCACCGCACGAAGAGGCCCGAACGGCGCAGTCCCCGTTGAATCCGCTGCCTTCCCCGGGGCCCGCCCGCGGTCAAGCAGCACCTGATCCGTGGATCCGCTGCCCAGGCGCGCCCCCTCCCCGCCAGCGCCCGCTCCACGCCGTGATCGTGCCTGGAAGGGGTAGTGGAGGGTAGGCCCGAAACCGACAACGGACCCACCGCCCCGATCGCCGCCGACCTTGACTCATGGCTTCCGGCCTGCTTTTCTATGAACAAATATCCTATCTGTTTTTATGGACTCAGCAGACGCCGTGTCGACGCTGGTCCTGTCTCGGCACCCGCCTCCCCGGAGCGCGGCACCGCGCACGAACGGCTGTGCGCCGCTCCCGGCCGCAACAGCCGGGCACTCCGACGGAACCGTGATCACGCCGGTCACCGGCCACGAGGGGGGTCACGACGGTGCTGAACGGCCTTCCCGGTACGGCCGACCTGTGTACACGAACCACGCGTGACCACGCTGTCGAGGAGAGGAAGGCACCCGTGCCGCCCACGTTCACCCCGGAAGAGAGGGAACGCGTCACCGACCTCCTTCTCGAGACGGGTCTGCAACTGTTCACCACCCAGGGGCTGCGCAAGACCTCCCTGGCGGAGCTGGTCGCTCCGGCGGGCATCGCCAAGAGCTCCTTCTACGCCTTCTTCGACTCCAAGGAGGCCCTGTACCTCGCGCTCATGACGCGCCGGATGGGCCAGGTCAAGAAACGGGTGATCGACGACGCCCTGCTGAGCACGACCGACACCAGGGAGGCGCTGC
The DNA here is from genome assembly GCF_054778635.1 of Nocardiopsis nanhaiensis. Classification (NCBI taxonomy): domain Bacteria; kingdom Bacillati; phylum Actinomycetota; class Actinomycetes; order Streptosporangiales; family Nocardiopsidaceae; genus Nocardiopsis; species Nocardiopsis nanhaiensis. Next base: position 6,338 of record NZ_BAAGZJ010000086.1, on the reverse strand, counting down.
GCCGCTTCCTGCACGCCACCGTCGCCGAACTGTCCACCGAACCCTTCTACCGACGCCTGGCCACCCACCCGGAGGAGGCTGCCGCGGTCACCCGGAAAGTCTCGGCCGAGCCGCCTCCCGCTGGGCCGGACAACCCGATCACCGCGCTGAACGACTTCGTCACCACCCGCCAGGCCGAGGGGGAACTGGTCGGAGCCGACCCGGCCGCGATCGTGGGAGCCCTCCAGACCGTACTGCTGCTGCCCATGAACACCGAACATCTGGCCTCCCCCGAGCACTACCAGCAAACCCTCGACCTCGTCATCGACCTCGTCGCCTCAGGGCTGACCCCGGTGAAAGGAACCCGAGCATGAAAGCCCTTCTACTTACCCAGGGCACACGCGGAGACGTCCAGCCCTTCCTCGCCCTCGCCCTGGCTCTGGAGGCCTCCGGCCACACCGCCCGTGTCGTCGGCCCCGCCCACTGTGCCCCGCTGGCCGCCGCCCACGGGGTCGACTACCACCCCACTGACGACGGGGTCACCGGGCTGACGGCGGATCCGGATTTGGCCGGTGTCATGGACACCGGGCTCCGGGGGGTGCGCGGCGCCGCGCAGACGGTTCGGCTGCTACGGCGCATCAAGGACGCCACTGGCCAGGTGTACGAGGACATAGCGGACGCAGCCGAGGACGGCGCCGACATCGTGGTCCACACCGTAGGGCTGCCTGGTCAGCACATCGCCGAGTACCTCGGGGTCCGGGCCGTGCCGGTCGCCCTGCAACCGTCCTGGATCCCCACCCGAGCTTTCCCTGTCCCGGGCGCGCCGTGGCCGGACTGGATGCCCAGCGCGTTCAACAGGCTCAGCTACCGGTTGGCCGCCCTGGCGCTGCGCGGCCAACGCGGTGCCGCGCTGCGCCTGCGCCGCGAGAGGCTCGGGTTGGGCCGACCGAACCGGGACAGCCCGCCGGATCTGCCCGACGGCCATCGCGAGCCTCTGCTTCATGCGTTCAGTCGGCACCTCCTGCCCGGCGGGGTCGGCTACCCGCCGGACGTGCGCACGACGGGATTCTGGTTCGCTCCGCCCGACCAGGACTGGGAGCCGTCTTCGGAGCTGGCGGCGTTCCTCGACGGGGGCGAGGCCCCCGTGTTCATCGGATTCAGCAGTACTCCCACGAAGGACCCGGCCGCTTCGTGGCGGATGCTCACCGGCGCGGTCCGGCGGGTGGGCGCACGCGCGGTGATCGCGACGGGCTGGGGCGGCATCGCCCCCGAAAGCGCGCACGAGAACATCCTGGCCATCGGCCAGGCGCCGCACGAACACCTCTTTCCGCACTGTGCCGCGGTGGTGCACCACGGCGGCGCGGGCACCACCGGAGTGGCGCTGACCAGTGGTCGCCCCCAGGTGATCTGCCCCTTCTGGGGCGACCAACCCTTCTGGGCGCAGCGGGCCCGCGCCACCGGGGTAGCGTCCCCGCCTGTGCGGGGCCAGGACATGACAGAGGAGTCACTCGCCGCCGCGATCGGCCGCGCGGTCTCCGACGAGGAGATGGCGGACACCGCGGAACTCATCGGTGCCCGGGTGCGGGAGGAGGAGGGGGTGGTCGGCGCGGTGCACTTCTTGGAGGAGGTGACGGCGAGTGCCCCGCCCCATAGCGGCGCGTGAAGGGCGGGGCCGATCCCCGTGCCTATCTCAGACGGGGAGATCCCTCCGGCGCAGCGCCCACAACCCGGCGGCCACGAGCGCGGCGGCCAGCACAGTGAGCAGCGGGTAGGTGGCCGCTGTCTCCCGGTAGAAGGGGTTGACGTGCGCGAAGGGCGAGAGCAGGAGGAACAGCAGCTCCGGCACCAGGCCGGCCTTCACCGCGATCTCGGTCACGATGCCCGCACCGAGCGCCGTCCATCCCAGCGCCGCACTCAGACGCGGCACCAGCCCCTGGGCCAGGACGGCCACTCCGACCACGACCCACACGGCCGGGGCCAGGGACAGGGTCAACGCGGTGAACCGGGCGACGTCGGCCCCCGCCTGCCCTCCGGCGAGCCCGGTACCCAGACCGACGGACACCCCCAGGACCGCCAACAGCACCACCGGTGCGACCAGTGCAGCGCCCACGTGCGCCAGGGCCCAAGCACCGCGCCCGGTCGGACCGGACAGCAGTAGCTCGGCCGTACCCGCGCTCTCCTCCCGGCGGATCCGCAGCGCCGTGAACAGCGCCTGCGCGGCGACGGGGAAGACGAACACGAAGACGACGTAGGTGAAGAAGGTGTCGGCGGGGGCCACCGCGAGTTCTGCGCCCATGCTCCGCACCCACGGCATGTCGGCGTACTCGGCCATCGCCCCGGTACCGACGTAGCCCATCGCCAGTCCCATGGCCGCGACGGCCGCCGCCCACCCGGCCAGCGGGGTGCGGTCCAGCCGCCAGGTCAGTGCCGGTACCGACCGCAGCCACCCGGCTCCGCGCGCACGGCCGGGACGCTCCGGCAGCAGCCCCGCTCCCAGGTCGCGACGGTCGGCCAGGAGGACGGCCGCTCCCGTGGTCAGGACGATCCAGGCCAAGGCGGGGAGCAGCGCCACCCACTGTTCGTCGGCGAAGGGGCGCAGGTTCTCCCACGCACCATGGGGTGTCGCCCAGGTCAGCCACAGGGCGTCTTCTCCCGTCATCGCCCCCAGGCCCCGGACCAGGTGCAGGAGGTAGAACGCCCCGAAGGCCAGACCCACCGCCCTGCCTGGTCCGGTGGTGAGCTGGGCGGCGAGGGCGGCCAGTCCCGCCCCGGTCCACACGGCCATGGCTGTGACCAGGGCGAGGGCGACCGAACCGGCCACCGGCATCCCCGAGGCGACCAGGCCGCAGGCGACCACCGCCCCGAGTACGGCACCTACGCCCAGGGCGACGGCCAGCGCCGCCACCAGGTCCGCGTGCCGCCCGAGCGGCAACCCGCCCAGGAGTTCGCGTCGCCCGGAGGACTCCTCGCTTCGGGTGCCCCGCACGACGAGCAGGACCGCGCCCAGGGCAGCGCACATGGTGCCGCCGGCGAAGGCCTGCTGCACCGCCAAAGCCTCAGCGGTGTCGGCGAAGGCCCTGCTCTGGAACAGGACGAACATCGGCACGCTCTGGAGCTGCTCCCACCGGTCCGCCCGGTCCTGGGCCGTGGGGTAGGTGGTCTCGGCCGCCGCGGCCCCGCCCAGGACGGCCCCGGCGGTGACGGCCGTCCAGACCGCGATCAGGGCCCGGTCACTGCGCAGGGACAACCGGACGAGGTGCCCCGTGCCGAGAGCCCGGCCGGACCACCGGCCCGGCCGGGCTCGGACCGAACGAGTACGTGCGCTCAGTCTCTCGGGGGCGCTCATCGGGAATCCCCGGCCACGGCACCGACAGGGGCGTCCGCGGCGTAGTGGCGCAGGAACAGCTCCTCCAGGGCGGGCGGGCCGGCGGAGAGGTCGCGCACACCGGCCCTGGCCAGACGGGTGCACAGCGCGTCGAGGGCGTCGGGGTCGGCCTGCAAACGCACCCGGGTACCCTCCACGGCCACCTCGTGGACCCCGGGCAGGTCGGCGATCCCGTCAGCGGGACCGGCGAGTTCGGCGGTGACGGTGATCCGGGACAGGTGGCGCAGTTCGGCCAGGGTCCCGCTCTCCACCGTGCGTCCGGCGCGGATGATGCTCACCCGGTCGCAGAGCGCCTCGACCTCGGACAGGATGTGGCTGGAAAGCAGGACAGTACGCCCCCGGTCCCTCTCCTCGGCGACGGTCTGCCGGAAGGCCGCCTCCATGAGCGGGTCCAGCCCCGAAGTGGGCTCGTCCAGAACCAGCAGTTCGGTGTCGGCGGCCAGGGCCGCCACCAGGGCGACCTTCTGCCGGTTGCCCTTGGAGTAGGCGCGCCCCTTGACACGCGGGTCCAGGTCGAAGCGGTCCACGAGTTCGGCGCGGCGCCGGGGGTCGGTGCCGCCGCGGATCCGGCCCAGCAGGTCCAGGATCTCGCCGCCGGACAGGCCCGGCCAAAGGGTGACGTCACCGGGCACGTAGGCCAGGCGGTGGTGGAGCTCGGGCCCCTGGCGCCAGGGGTCGCCGCCCAGCAGGCGGACGGTGCCGGAATCGTGTCGCATGAGGCCCAGCAGAACGCGCAGCGCGGTGGTCTTCCCTGCCCCGTTGGGTCCGAGGAATCCGTGCACCTCGCCGGTGTCCACGTGCAGGTCCAGGCCGTTCAGGGCGGTCGTGGCACCGAAGCGTTTGACGAGTTCGGCGGCCTCTACCGCAGTGGTGGTCATGCGGGTCCCCTCTCGGAGGACTGGGAACCAGTGGGTGTGTCGGTGTCGGCCAGCGCAGCGGTGAGTTTCCGGCCCTGGTCGTCATCGAAGAAGTCGCCAACGGCCGTGTAGACCGCGGCGATGGCGGCCCCGACCCGGGGGATGTGTTCGGGGTCGAGTGCGTCGGCCCCCAGCCGTGCGAACAGCTGGGCATGCAGGACCAGCGGGCCCAGGTGCATGGTGCCCATGACCGCGGCGGCGTCCTTGACGGACGGGGAGCCCGGGGGGAAGCGGTCGGGCCAGTGTTCGGACAGGAAGCGTTCGGCGAGGTCCGCGCCCGCCTCGAAGAGCTCGTCGGCGGAGGCCGACCCCTCCACCAGTGCACGGGCCAGATAGCGGATTCCCGCCTGGCTTGAGCGGTACATCGAGGCGGCGAACCCGGGGGCGGAGACGTCCTCCTCCAGTGCCCGTCTGGCCTGGTCGATCAGGGTTCCGATGGCGTGGGCGTCGCATGCCTCGCGGAGCCCCTCTTTGGAACCGAAGTGGTGGCGGATCAAGCCGGTGGATACACCGGCCTCGGCGGCGATGAGCTGGACGGTGGCGCCCTTGACGCCGTGTTCGGCGAAGACTTCCAGGCCGGCGTCGCGGATGCGGGCGCGCCCGGTGAGGTCGGAGTCGGTAGCGGGCCGTGCGGAGTTCATAACAACAGACTACACGTTCATATAGCAAACTACACGTCCATGTAGTCCCCGAGCTTGGACATGGGTTTCGATACGACCCGGTGGAACCGCCCCGGACCGGAGAAGAAACGGCCGGAAGCCGGGGTGGTCCGGTCCGGCTTCGGGAAGACCCACTCCGGGACGGCAGCGGGCAAGCGGCCGCATCGAAACCGCCCGTAACCACAAGCGGAACCCCGCGGGAAGGTCCACTGATGGACACACAGGACACCGTCGTCGCTCTGGACGAGGTCCGCCGGGACATGGGGGCACTCGTAGGAGGAAAGGCCGCCAACCTGGGTGAGATGGCCGCAGCCGGCGAGCGGGTGCCACCCGGGTTCTGCGTCACCACCACCGCGTACGCGTCCGGGTCGGTACCCGCCGAGGAGATCTCCCGGGCCTACCGGTCCCTTGGCGGCGGCCGGGTAGCGGTACGCTCCAGCGCCACCGCCGAGGACCTGCCCGACGCCAGCTTCGCCGGGCAGCAGGACACCTACCTCGGCATCGAAGGCGCCGACGCCGTCGCGAACGCGGTCCGGCGCTGCTGGGACTCCCTCGACAACGAACGCGCGGTCGCCTACCGGGAGGCCAACGGCATCGACCGGGCCGACGTGGGCATGGCTGTCGTCGTGCAGCGGATGGTGGACGCCGACACCGCGGGCGTCATGTTCACCGCCGACCCGCTCACCGGAACCCGGACCCGAACAGTGGTCGACGCCGTCCGCGGCCTGGGCACCGGGGTCGTGGACGGGTCGGTCGACCCCGACCGCTACGCCGTCGACGCCGGACACGTCCCGAGTGGCGCCGAGGGCTGCCTCACCCGCGGACAGGTGACCGAACTGGCCACGGCCGGCACGCGGCTCCAGTCACTCTTCGGCTCACCGCAGGACGTCGAGTGGGCCCACGACGGGGACGGCACCCTGTGGCTGCTGCAGTCCCGCCCCGTCACCACCCTCTTCCCCCTGCCGCCGCAGAATCTGCCCGACCTGCCACGCTTCTACATGGAGATCGGGCACATGCAGGGCATGCTGAGACCTTTCACCCCGCTTGGCCTGTCTATGCTCCAGCAGGTGTGGACCCGCTGGTGGGCGGTGGCCGGATTCCCCGCCAGCACCTCCGACCCCGATCCCTTCCTGGTTGACATCGGCCGACGGCTCTACATCGACATCTCCGCCTACCTGCGCAGCGCTCCGGTCCGCCGCAGACTGGCCGAGGGCATGGACGTGTACGGGCCTCGGGTACGTGCGGCGGTGGAGCACTTGCTCGACGACCCTCGCTTCGCGCCCCGCCCCGGGCTGCCGTTCTCCCCGTCCACGGGGCTCGCCCTGGCCGCCACCCTCCTTCCCGCCGCCGTGCGCGGCGTCGGGCACTCCCTGGCCCGCCCCCGGGCCGGGCGCGCCC
>NZ_BAAGZJ010000085.1:0-35198 GCF_054778635.1 Nocardiopsis nanhaiensis | reverse complement strand
ATCGGCCGGGGGCGCGGCAGCGGGCGGCGGGTCCGGGATCGGCTCCTGCCCGCCGACCAGGGCGAGCGCGACCGCGACGGCAACACCGGCGGCCGCCGCCGACCCGGCCGTGGCCTGCTGCTGGCGCCGGGACATCCGGTTCCACCAAGCACCGGTGGCGGCACCGCCCTGGGCCGCGGCGGCGTATCCCGTGGCGCCGAAGCCGACGACCAGCGGAAGGACGATCCCGCGCAGCCCGACATTGACGTCCATCAGCTCCGCGTACACCTCGCGGCAGTCCGCGCAGTCGTCCATGTGCCGGTCGACCTTGGTGGTGTCGCGCTTGGAGAGGCCGCCGCGCACGTAGGCGCCGAGCAGGCCGAGCGTGGGGCGGCAGTTGGGTGCCGCTCCCCCACCGGCCAGATGCATCTGGAGGTAGGCCTGGCGCAGCCCCTCCCTTGCCCGGTAGGCAAGCGCGGCCACACCGTTGGCGTTCATCCCGAGGATGGTCGCCGCCTCGGCGGGTTTGGCCCCCTCGATCTCCGTGTGCCACAGCACCGACTGCCAGCGTTCGGGCAGGGAGAGGAAGGCGCGGGCGATCAGCGAGCGCTCGAGTCCCTCCAAGGCGGGGTCGACGAAGGGCTCGCCGGAGTCGAAGCTCTCCATGTCGTCCGTGACCACATTGCGCTTCTCCCCTCTGCCCCGGTCGTAGGCCGCGTTCCTGACCGCGGTGAGAAGGTACGGACGGAACGCGTCATTGGGACCGCCTCCGCGCTGGATGACGCTGAGCACCTTGGTGAACGCCTCGGCGACCGCGTCCTCGACCTCGGCCTCGCCCCGCAAGAGCTGTCGGGCCAACCCCCGGGCAGCCATGGCGTGGCGTTCGTAGAGGGTCCCGTAGGCAGCGTTGTCGCCCGCCTTCACCCGTTCGATGATCTCCGCGTCACCGGTGAGCGTCTCCGTGTGATCGCCTTCGGCGTCCGCCACCCGGCTCCCTTTCCTTCATCATCCGTCGCCCCGCCACAAGCCGGAACCAGGGGGCGAGGGGCGTGAGCTCGATGTCCGAAAACACGTACTCGAAAAAATATCCCGTATTCGCGTCATAGCCGCCACCGATCTCCGTGATTAGGGGTGAGGGCGAAGGAAGGCGGGCCCACCGCGGGGGCGCGGGCCCACCTCCTTTCACCTGGCACAACGACGACCGGGAGCAAGGCCATGGGCGAGAGCGATTTGGGGACCGGCACACGGGACCGTTCGGTTCACCGTGCCCGGGAACTCCGTGCGCCGTGGGGGCGCCGGAGCAGGGAGGAGGGTTGGGACCCCGCCGAGGACTGGTGGACACCCTCGGTGGACGCCGTCTGTGAGACGCAGGCGACCGGGGGCGACCTGGAGGCCGCCTGTGCCCGGCTCGGTGAGGCGCGCGCCCGATCAGGGGTGGAGATCGGCCGGGCGCTCAACGACCTCGACGCCTTCGCGCGGGTCGTGGGCTGGGAGCAGCTTCCGCTGGCACTCGCCCGGTCCCTGGCCGAGGGGTGGGCCCAGGGCGGCCGGAGCCGCACCACCTGCCAGGACCCGCTCACCGGGCTGGCCAGCGAGTCCTACCTGCGTACGCGGATCGGCGAGCTGTACCGGGGCGCGAACGAGACGGTGCCCGCCGCGTTCGGGTACCGGCTGGTCGTGGTGACGCTGGACCCCTCGCTCGACCCCTGGCGGAGGACCGCCCGGCTGATCGTGCTCGGACACGAGCTGCGCAGGTTCTTCACCCAAGGCGAATCACTGTGCCTGGCGAGCCGGGGCCGGATCGCCGTGCTCGCCGAGGACGGTCCCGGTCTGGGCGCCGGTCTCGACGAGCTGCGCTCCACGACCGGCTGGGAATACGGGGCCGCCGTGTGGTCGATCCGGATGCCCGGAACCCACCGGGAGGCGGCGGCTCTCTTGGACGGCCTGGGGAGGGCCCGGCGGCACGAGTGACCCGATGAAGACCCACTGACGCCGTTCCGGACCGCGCGGACCTCCTTGAGGGGGGAGGCCCCGGTCCGGGCGGCAGGCCGACCGCCGCGCGAAGCTGAGGGGACGAGCGCGACGCGGTCGGACCGTCCGACGAGGCCCTCGGGCCCTCTGGCCCCCAAGAGAGGGCGGCCCCGGGACCGTCGGACGAACAGGCGCCGCACAGCGGCGGCGCCCGGAGGCGCGCTCGCACAGGGGAGGCGGGCGCGCCTTCCGTCATGTCAGGGGACGACGGGCTGACCCGATGTCTCGGACATGCCCTAGTGCGGCGGGGGCGGGGGGTTCTGCCCGGGCGGGGTCGCGTAGGAGGGCGCAGGAATCTGGTAAGGGCCGACCTGTGCCTGCTGAGGCGGGCCCTGCTGGCCGGGCTGGTGTGGCCCGGGCGGCGGGACGTCCTCCGGCGGCGCTCCCGCATAGCGCTGCCCCTGGGGCGGCGGTGCGGCGAAACCGCTGGGGTCGGGGTGCGGGGCAGGGGGCCGGTGGTGCTCCGTGGGAGGAGCGGGGACCGGAGCGGGGTTCGAGGGAGGGACCGGGGGCCGGTGGTGGTTCGCCGGGGGCGGTGCGTGGCGCGCGCCGGGGGCGGGCGGTCCCTGGTTGGCGCTCCCGGGCCGGGCACCGCCCAAGAGGAAGGCCTCGGCGTAGGCGTCGGCCGCGAAGGTGCGCGACCGCGGCGCTTCCTGCGGAGGGGGCGGCGTACTGGCCCAGGGCGCCTGGTTGGGCCCGGTGGGCTGGTGGGGCCCGGGCCGCTCGACCGCGTACGGCGTAGCGGGGAGCGTACCGCCGAGGTCCCGAGGCTCAGCGTGACCCCGTGCCTCGTGTTCGTCGTGGTTCATGAATGCTTCCCCTTCCGCTCGACGCGCGGCGCGCCCGGGCACAAAGCCTAGGAAAGCACACATAAACCTTCACTTGACAACCACCATCACCAAAGCGCCACATAAGCCCTAAAAAGCGCATCGCGCTCTGGTGGATTTCCGAGTTGCGCACCCGCTGTTCCACGGTGTTTCCGTCAGAGCGAACATCGGCGCAACCGCTGGGCGGGCAGCTCGCCTAGTCGGGAAGCTCACCCAGGCCGAAATACGGCAGGCAGGGCTCCAGGCCCTCGACCTCCACCGGAACCGTGCGGTGCTTCCCCCAGTCCTCCCTGGTCAACCGGTACAGGGTCTCGCTGACCTGCCTGTCCCGGACCGCGACCAGCCTGGTCCCGTCCGGCCGGTACCCCAGCTTCCGCGACACCCCGTGCGAGGCGTCGGTGGACTCGAAGGCCGCCGACACCGCGGCGTCCGCGCCCAACCCTTCGAAGGCCAGGTGCAGGACCGCGGCCCGCATCTCCGTGCCGAACCCCCGGCCCTGGTACCGCTGGGCGAGCCACGAACCGGTCCCCACCTGGCGGGCCACCCCGAAGTTCCTCGCCCTCATGTCCTGGATGCCGATGACGGTGCCCCCGTGCACGACGACTCCGTTGAACGCCCAGTCCTCCGGCGTCCAGGAGGCCATGGAAAGCCAGTTGTGCTGTAGGACTCCCCTGGCCAGAGGGCCGGGCGACTGGTCGGTCCACGGGTGGATGAAGGGCATCTCCACGGGGTCGTGGACACCGCTGAGCGCGGCCTCGGCCAGCTGGGCGAGGTCGGCGTCCGACGGCATCCGCAACTGCAGGCGGGGCGTGTTCAGGCGCAGTCCCAACGGGGGAAAGTGGTCGGAGATCATGTCCATATCCTGGTCACGCTGTGCCTGCGTGTCACCCGGTTTTCCCGCGGACCCGGCCCTGCGCCGCCCCGCTCGGGGTGACAGCCGCGGCCGCGGGGGTCAGCGGGTGATCTCGTCGATGACCGCGGCGAGCTCCCGGGCGGCCCGGCCCTCTTCCCGGACCGCCCGTGCCTGCCCGGGCCCGTACTCCGAGCCCCCCGTGGCGTCCCGGACCTCCCAGCCGCGCATTCCGGCCAGGTGTGCGGGGTGCGCGTAGGCGCGGTCGGAGAGCAGGTAGCCGCACGGCGCGTCCGGCCAGTCCGGCACCGTGGGCAGGCGCTCGGTGCTGTAGGAGTCGGGCTCCCCAGGCCTGGGCGGAAGCCCGGTGAGCTCCTGGTTGCGGGAGATGTCGTCGCGCGTCGGACTGCCCGGCTGCGGCAGCGGCGCGTCCACCAGCACGTAGCCGAGCACGGGCCGGTGGGCGGCGCGCTGGGCCGCGCCCACCGCCCCCAGGAGCGGCCCGGCGTCGCCTTCGGCGACGAGCACCGTCCGGGAGTCCGCGCCTACCAGCCGGTTGACCTCGAGACTCGCCCTGGCCACGTATCGGGCGGCGTGGGGAGCGGTGTCGTCATCCGGGATCTCGGGGAACACCGGAGTGTGCCCCTGGGCGGTGAGCTCCTCCGCTGCCCTCGGCAGTGAGAAGGGGGTTCGGAGGGTGGGGGGCAGCAGGACCACGATCACGCGGAGCCGCTCCCGCGGGTCTCGTCACGGACCCAGTCCAGGTAGCCGGGGTTGCCGCCCGCAACCGGGACGGCCACGACCTCGGGGACGTCGTAAGGGTGGACCTCGACCACGTGTGAGACGAGATCGTCCAGGCGGTCGGCCGCGGTCTTGATCACGACCATCCACTCCTCGTCGGACTGTGTCTCGCCCTCCCACCGGTAGAAGCTGGTGATGGGTCCGCTCACCTGGGCGCAGGCCGCCAGCCGGCTCCCGATCACCGAGGCGGCCACCTCCTCGGCTCCCTCACGGCTGTCGACGGTGGTCTCCACCCGGACGGTCTCGGCGGGCTCGTGCATGGTCACCCCATCTGACTCGGGTTCTGGCTGGCTCGGATCGCCTGGACAGGACCGCACCGGTCCGCGCGGCCCCGCCCGGTGTTCTAGGCTCACTGGTCATGAGCGAACGTGATGAACTCCTGCGTCAGGTCAACGATAAGGCGGTCGTGCGCGGGAAGGTGACCCTCTCCTCCGGCAAGGAGGCCGACTACTACGTCGACCTGCGCCGGATCACCCTGGACGGCGAAGCGGCCCCGCTGGTCGGCTCCGTCCTGCTGGACACCGTCGCGGACCTGGAGTTCGACGCGGTGGGCGGCCTGACCCTGGGCGCGGACCCGGTGGCCGCAGCGATGCTGCACGCCGCGCACGCCCGGGGCCGGGCACTGGACGCCTTCGTGGTCCGCAAGGCGGGCAAGGCGCACGGGCTACAGCGCCGGATCGAGGGCCCGGACGTGAAGGGGCGCCGCGTGCTGGCGCTGGAGGACACCTCCACCACGGGCGGTTCGGTCATGACCGCCGTGGAGGCGCTGCGCGAGGAGGGCGCCGAGGTCGTGGGCGTCGCCCTGATCGTCGACCGCGGAGCGCGCGGGCGGCTGGAGGGGGAGGGCCTGGAGTACCGGCCCGTCTTCGAGGTGTCCGACCTGGACGTGTGATCCGAAGGCTCGTCCGAGGATCCGACGGCCGACCCGGTGGCTCCCACCGGACGGCCGGGCACCGAACCCGGGGCCTTCTCAGGTGTCCTCGGGCTGGAGGGTGAAGCTGTAGTCGGACTCGTGCTCTGAGATATCGCGCTGCTCGCCGCTGACGTAGACCTCTACGGCGGCCGGGTCGGCGATGGTGACCTCGAGGCCGTTGTCGTTGTCGGGGTAGTCCACGGAGCTGCCCTGGCTGAGTTCCTGGTCCAGGAGTACGTCCCCGCCGGGGACCCGGACGAACACGTCGCTGGACTCACCCACCACCCGGATGTGCAGGACGCCCATGTCTTCGGCGTCCGCCCCGTCGGCGGCGGCCTCTGAAGCGTTGGCGCTGACACTGGTGTCGGTCCCCGGAAGCGATCGGTACAAGAAGTACCCACCGAGGGCCACCAATGTGACCAGGAGCATGACGACCCCGACGATGGCCATCACCTGGCCGACGCCGCGCGGATCATTCCTATGCCTTCCCACGGCGACGAATGTAGCGTGTATCACGGCAAAAAGCGACAGCAGTCGACTGCAAGGTGCCGCTTTCCCGCAATTCGTACATACCCGCGCATACCCCCTGCCGCTGCCGACACCCCGCACCATCTGCTCCTTTGAAGCCCCGTAGGCTGCGGGTACGTCGCGGATCCGGAGCATTTTGGTCTAGACCTTTCCAACGGCTCCGGCTATTCGGGATACTTGGACGACACCTGGTGGACGCGTCCGGCGTACGACCTTGCACAGGGACCCCCTGACGACCGGTCCTCCACCGGGGAACGCACGTGGGGTGGCGTCGGCGACGGCAAGCGCCGACGGCCGCTCGCTCCAGGCCGAACCAGGGAGAGTCAAGCCATGCCCATCGCCAGCCCCGAGGTCTACACCGAGATGCTGAGCCGCGCGAAGTCCGAGGGCTTCGCCTACCCGGCGATCAACGTGACCTCCAGCCAGACGCTTCACGCCGCCCTGCGCGGTTTCGCCGAGGCCGAAAGCGACGGCATCATCCAGATCTCGACCGGCGGCGCTGAGTTCCTCTCCGGCGCCTCGGTCAAGGACATGGTCACCGGTTCGGTCGCCTTCGCCGAATTCGCCCGCGTCGTCGCCGCGAAGTACCCGGTGAACATCGCGCTCCACACCGACCACTGCCCGAAGAACAAGCTCGACGGCTTCGTCCGCCCGCTGCTGGACATCTCAAAGGAGCGCGTGGCCAAGGGCCAGGAGCCGCTGTTCCAGTCCCACATGTGGGACGGCTCCGCCGTCGAGCTGGAGGAGAACCTCCAGATCGCGGACGAGCTGCTCGCCGCCTCCAAGGCCGCCCGGACCATCCTCGAGATCGAGGTCGGTGTCGTCGGCGGCGAAGAGGACGGCATCGTCGGCGAGATCAACGAGAAGCTGTACACCACCCCGGAGGACGCCCTGCGTACCGCCGAGGTGCTGGGCCTGGGTGAGAAGGGCTACTACATGACCGCCCTGACCTTCGGCAACGTGCACGGCTCCTACAAGCCCGGCTTCGTGAAGCTGCGCCCCGAGGTCCTGAAGAACGCCCAGGAGGCGGTGGCCGCCAAGCACGGCAAGGCGAAGGCCTTCGACTTCGTGTTCCACGGCGGCTCGGGCTCCACCCTGGAGGAGATCCACGAGGCGATCAGCTACGGCGTCGTGAAGATGAACATCGACACCGACACGCAGTACGCCTACACCCGCCCGGTCGTCGACCACATCCTGAAGAACTACGACGGTGTGCTGAAGATCGACGGCGAGATCGGCAACAAGAAGGCTTACGACCCCCGCGCCTACGGCAAGGTCGCCGAGGCCGGCATGGCCGCCCGCGTGGTGGAGGGTGCCCAGCACCTGAAGTCCGCCGGCAACAAGATGAAGTAGGCCCCAGGCCGCCGCGCACGGCGGCCTGACCGACGGTGCCCGACCGGCCCTCCCGGCCGTCGGGCACCGTCTGCTCTCCGGTGGCAGGATGGGGGGCATGAACCTGCACCAGAACCTGCTGAACGAGCCGCCCGAGACGCGCCTGACCGACGACCCCGAAGCGCGCGACGCCCTGGACGCGGCCGACGACCCCACCCCGGTCGCCGGCCGTTTCCCGACCTACTCCGCCGCCTGGGCCCGCTTGGCCGAACTGGCCTTGGCCGACGGCCAGCCGGTGACCGCCTACGCCTACGCCCGCACCGGGTACCACCGCGGGCTCGACCAGCTGCGCCGCTCGGGTTGGAAGGGTCACGGCCCGATCCCGTGGGAGCACGAGCCCAACCGGGGCTTCCTGCGCGCGCTGAACACCCTGGCCAAGGCCTCGGAGCAGATCGGCGACGCCGAGGAGGCCGAGCGCTGCTCCACCTTCCTGCGCGAGTCCAGCGCCGAGGCGGACCAGGCCCTCAACAGCTGAGGCGACCGGGCCTCAACCGAACAGGGTGTGCGGGTCTCCCGGGTTCCACGACGGACCGGGGAGGCCCGCTCTTCCTGGGAGTCCGAGAAAATCCCCGCGCACAAAGCACCCAAGAACCGTGTGGCGCACGTGCCACACCGCCCCACTTAACCCGGATGCGCAGGTCGTGTACGCTCAATACGCAACGGCCCCTGTCGCTGCCTTGCGCCAGGGGTTTATCCATGTTCGGGGTCGGAAAAGCCCCGGTCAGGTGTCGAGCGAAAAGGTAGAGACCAATGCCGGCGATCACGCTCGTGGGTGCCCAGTGGGGCGACGAGGGCAAGGGCAAGGCGACCGACCTTGTCGGTGACCAGGTGGACTACGTGGTCCGTTACCAGGGCGGAAACAACGCCGGGCACACGGTGGTCATCGGCGACCAGAAATACGCCCTCCACCTTCTGCCCTCAGGCATCCTCTCCCCGAACGTCGTGCCGGTCATCGCCAACGGCGTCGTCATCGACCCGGGCGTGCTCTTCGAAGAGCTGCGCGGCCTGCAGGAGCGGGGCGTGGACACCTCCCGCCTGCTCATCTCGGCCAACGCGCACTTGATCATGCCCTACCACCGGGCCCTGGACAAGGTCAGCGAGCGCTTCCTCGGCAAGGGCAAGATCGGCACCACCGGACGCGGCATCGGCCCGACCTACGCCGACAAGGTCACCCGCCAGGGCGTGCGCGTGCAGGACATGTTCGACCCCAAGATCCTGCGCAAGAAGATCGAGCTCGCCCTCCACGACAAGAACCAGCTCCTCACCAAGGTGTACAACCGGCGCGGCCTCGACGCCGAGCCGATCATCGAGGAGTACCTGGGCTACGCCGAGCAGCTGCGCCCCTACGTCGCCGACACCTCCCTGGTCCTCAACAAGGCGCTGGACGAGGGCAAGACGATCTACCTGGAGGGCTCGCAGGGCACGCTCCTGGACATCGACCACGGCACCTACCCGTTCGTCACCTCGTCCTCCCCCACCTCCGGCGGCGCGGCCGCGGGTTCGGGCATCGGCCCCAACCGCATCAGCAAGGTCGTGGGCATCCTGAAGTCCTACACCACCCGTGTCGGCTCCGGCCCCTTCCCGACCGAGCTCCTCGGCGAGCAGGGCGAGTGGCTGCGCACCCAGGGCGGCGAGTACGGCGTCACCACCGGCCGCGACCGCCGCTGCGGCTGGTTCGACGCCCCCATCGCCCGCTACGCGACCCGGATCAACGGCGTCACGGACTTCTTCCTGACCAAGCTCGACGTGCTCACCGGTCTGGACCGCATCCCCGTGTGCGTCGCCTACGAGGTCGACGGCGTCCGCCACGACGAGATCCCGATGACCCAGACGGACTTCCACCACGCGACGCCGGTCTACGAGTACTTCGACGGGTGGTCCGAGGACATCACCGGCGCCCGCAAATTCGACGAACTCCCCGAGAACGCGCAGGCGTACGTGCGTACTCTTGAGGAGATGGCGGGGGCTCCCATCTCCGCCATCGGTGTCGGACCGGGTCGCGACGAGACCCTTCAGCTGCGCCCCCTGGTCTGACGCTCGGAACCACACGTCCTTCCTCCAGACACAGAAGAGGCCCCCACCAGTGAAAGCCCTCGTTCTCGGCGGCGGAGGCCGCGAGCACGCACTCGTCCGCGCTCTGTCCCTTGACCCGGGCGTCACCAGCATCCACAGCGCCCCGGGGAACCCGGGGATCTCCGACCTGTCCGAGAACCACGTCCTCAACGTGACGGACGGGCTCGCCGTGACCGAACTGGCCGCGCGCATCCGCGCCGAGCTGGTCGTGATCGGACCGGAGGCCCCACTGGTGGCAGGGGTCGCCGACGCCCTGCGCGACCGCGGTATCCCGGTGTTCGGCCCCGACCAGGAAGCTGCCCGGCTCGAGGGCTCCAAGGCCTTCGCCAAGGAGATCATGGAGGCCGCCGGGGTACCCACCGCCAAGGCGCGCGTGTGCCGCAACGCGAGCCAGGTCTCCGAGGCCCTCGACGAGTTCGGGGCCCCCTACGTCGTCAAGGACGACGGCCTGGCCGCGGGCAAGGGCGTCGTGGTGACCGAGGACCGCGCCGTTGCCGAGCGGCACGCCCGGGAGTGCGGCCGGGTCGTCATCGAGGAGTTCCTGGACGGCCCCGAGGTCTCGCTCTTCGTGCTCACCGACGGCGCGCACGCGCTGCCGCTGCTGCCCGCCCAGGACTTCAAGCGCGCCTACGACGGTGACCACGGCCCCAACACCGGCGGTATGGGCGCCTACGCCCCGGTTCCGTGGGCCCCGGCCGGCCTGGTGGACGAGATCATGGAGTCGGTGGTCCGACCGACCGTGTCCGAGATGAACCGCCGCGGCATCCGCTACCAGGGGCTTCTGTACGTGGGTCTGGCGCTGACCTCCAAGGGTCCGCGCGTGGTGGAGTTCAACGCCCGGTTCGGCGATCCGGAGACCCAGGCGGTACTGGACCGCCTGGCCACCCCGATCGGCGCGGTACTGCAGGCCACGGATACCGGCGGCCTGGGCGCGATCGGCTCGCTGAACTGGAAGAAGGGCGCGGCGGTCTCCGTCGTGGTCGCGGCCGAGAGCTACCCGGGCGACCCGGTCAAGGGCGACCTGATCGGCGGCTTGGAGGCCGCGAACGCCCTCGAGGGCGCCTACGTCCTGCACGCGGGCACCGCCTGGGACGGTGTGCGCGACATCAAGTCCAACGGCGGCCGTGTTCTGAACGTGGTCGGTACCGGGGCGGACCTGCGCCAGGCCCGTGAACGCGCCTACGAGGCTGCGAACCTGATCGAACTGCGCGGCTCCTTCTACCGCACCGACATCGCCGAACGCGCTGCCGCGGACGTCTGAACACCGCGCGGGTCCAACACCGGGGAGTATCACCAGATGAGTGGCTTCGTCACCGTGCCCGAACCCGTCGAGGTTCCGGGGCTCACCCACCTGCACACCGGCAAGGTGCGCGATCTGTACGCGACGGCCTCGGGTGATCTGGTCATGGTGGCCAGTGACCGGGTCTCAGCGTTCGACTGGGTGCTCCCCACGGAGATCCCCGGCAAGGGGCGCCTGCTCACCCAGCTGTCCCTGTGGTGGTTCGAGCGCATCGGTGACCTTGTGCCCGGCCACGTCCTCTCCGACGTCCCTCCCGAGGGCTCCCCCGCCGACTGGGCGGGGCGCACGCTCATCTGCCGTCGGCTGGACATGGTGCCGGTGGAGTGCGTGGCCCGCGGCTACCTGGCCGGCTCCGGGCTGGCCGAGTACCGGGTGGACGGCACGGTGTGCGGGGTACCGCTCCCCGACGGCCTGGTCGACGGCTCGGAGCTACCTGAGCCGGTCTTCACCCCCGCGACCAAGGCCGAGGTGGGCGACCACGACGAGAACGTGCCGTTCGCATTCGTGGCGGAGCGGCACGGGGAGAAGCTCGCGGCGGATCTGCGCGACCTCACGCTCGCCGTGTACCGGCGCGGCCGCGACGTGGCGCGGGAGCGCGGCGTACTTCTGGCCGACACCAAGTTCGAGTTCGGCAGGGACGCCTCCGGGGGCCTGGTCCTGGCCGACGAGGTGTTCACCCCCGACTCCTCCCGCTACTGGCCGGCTGACGAGTGGGTTCCGGGCCGGGCCCAGCCATCGTTCGACAAGCAGGTACTCAGAGACTGGTTGACCTCTTCGGTGTCGGGGTGGGACCGGGCCGCGGAGACGCCGCCACCCCAGCTTCCGGACGACGTGGTGGAGCGCACTTTGTCCCGTTACACGGAGATCTACGAGCGTCTGACCGGGAACAAACCCTCCCTGTAAAGCACGTCGCGCACGTGATTCCGCGCACGAGATCGCCGATCGGGCCCCGGAAGCACGTATGGTGGTGGAGTCGTATGCAACACCGGAGTAACGGACACCCCTGCGTACGACCCCTGGTCTCTCCCTCCGGCGCCATGCCTCTTTGGCCGTTTGGCGGGACTCTATCCGCGATCTGCGGGTATACCACTTTCTGGGCCGGCTGGCGCGCGTAGTTGCTATAGAGTCATCGCGAACCGACCGGTTTACTGGCCGTGCAGGTCACACGCAAGTTGGTCGCAACGTTCCAGGGGAATCCCGCGTCTAAACGCACATAGGCGATACCCGACGAGGGTGACCTTTCTACACATCTGCCTCACGAAGGAGCACATGAGCATGGGCCAGGAGGTTCGTTACCGCGTCCGCGGCGGACGCCCCCTCAGTGGTACGGCGTTCATCCAAGGCGCGAAGAACGCCGTCCTGCCGATGATCGGGGCCGCCCTGCTGGCGGCCAAGGGCCGTACTGTGCTGCGGAACGTCCCGGTCATCGAGGACGTCTACCGCGCACTTGAGCTCGCCGAACACGTGGGCGCGAAGGTGTCATTCCACGAGGCCGAGCGCACCGTCGTCATCGACGCGTCCGGCCTCAACGACCCCGAGCACGCCGTGCTGCCCGCCGACATCGCGGCCCGCTTCCGCGGCTCCGTTCTCTTTGTCCCGGCGCTGATGCACCGCACCGGTCAGGCCCGCATCGAGGGCGTCGGCGGCTGCAACCTCGGCAGCCGCAACCTCGACTTCCACTACCGGGGCTTCGCCCGGCTGGGCGCCAAGGTCACCGAAGACGCCGAGCTCAACCACATCAACGTGGAGGCCAGCGAGCTCCGCGGCGGGCACCTGTACCTGGACACCCCGTCCCACACCGGCACCGAGAACCTCATCATGGCCGCGGTGCTGTCCCCTGGGACCACGGTGATCGAGCACGCGGCCCTCGAGCCCGAGGTCATCGACGTCATCGACTTCCTCACCGCCATGGGCGCGAAGATCAGCGGTGGCGGCACCGGCCTGATCACCGTCGAGGGCGTCAAGGAGCTCACCGCCGTCGAGCACACCATCATGGCCGACCGCATCGACGCCGGTGTGTTCGCGATGACCGTCGCCGCCACCGGTGGCGAGGTCAGCCTGGTGGGCGCCAACCTGGACCACCTGGGTGTGGCCCGCTGGAAACTCGAGCAGATGGGTGTCGGCTTCTCCCAGGAGGGCGCCGTCCTGCACGTCCAGCGGGACCCGTCCGTGCCGCTGCGCCCGATCAACGCGGTCACCTCGCCGTTCCCGGGCTTCGCGACCGACCTGCAATCACCGCTGATGGCGCTGGCCACCCTCGCCGAGGGTGAGAGCTACATCCACGAGGCCATCTACGACGGCCGCTTCGCGCTGGCCGACGAGCTCAACAAGATGGGCGCCAAGATCGAGGTCGAAGGCACCCGGGCCATCGTGCACGGTTCCACGAACCTGCGCGGCGCCGAGGTGGTCGCGCACGATCTGCGTACCGGTGCGGCCCTGGTTCTCGCCGGACTGGTCGCTGAAGGTGAGACAATCGTGGCGCCCGGTTATCTCGTGGACCGCGGTCACGCTCAGTTCGCATCGCGCCTCGCCGCGCTGGGGGCTGACGTGGAGCGCGTCAGCGTCTCGTAGGGGCTGTAAGCGCAGTTCAAGCCGGGGTGGGGGGCCTCCTCCCACCCGGGCTTTCAGCGTTGATATGGAAAACGATCTTCTTTGGCCCCGCACAATGGGTACGATCTCGGCAATCATGCCGTGACAGAGATCGGGTCGGGAAACCAGTGGGCGCACATAGTGAAGAGCGTGGAATGGTAGCGGGGAGCAACCCGAGGTGAGTGCCCAGCGTACTGGCGATTTGACGATTGGCGTCATAGGTCCCCATGAGATGGTCGAACGGGTCATGCTCATGGGGCCCGGGTCCACAGGGCCCCTCAACGCCAGACTGATCGCCGCCGCGTACCGAGATGAGCAAGAGGCGACGGACAAGGTCGTCAGACTGGGTTCGGCGATCGATGCCTACCTTTTCGCCAGCCCAGTCCCTTACGAGTTCGCACGTAAGGCGGGCGTTCTGACCATGCCCGCGACTTTCGTGCCACTCGGTGGGGCGAGCCTGCACGAGGCCCTGCTCCGAGCGACCCTGGACGAGCGGTACGACCCGACCAGAGCAAGTCTGGACGTACTCGGCCGAGCCGACGTGGTGGAGGCCTACTCCGAGGTCGACCTGCCCGTGGACGGTATCCACGTGCACGAGGAGCTGACCAACACCGCCCAGCTCACCTCCTTCCACGAAGGGCTGTGGCGGCGCAAGGCCACCAAGATGGCGATCACCTGCGTGCGCGGGGTCGCCGAGCGGTTGGAGGCCATCGGCGTACCGGTGATCCGGCTCCGTCCCACCAACGCGGGTGTGCGCAGCGCACTGCAGACCGCCGGCCTGCTGGGTGCGCACCACCGCTTGGAGGAGGCCCAGCTCGGAGTGGTCGTCGTGGACGTGCCCACGCTGCGCGACTCATCCCGGCGGTCGACACCCCGTTACTGGCGTGAGGAGCTGCGGCTGTCCCTGCACCGGCTGCTGCTCCAGGAAGCGCACCGGATCAACGCGACGGCGCACCGGCTGGACGACCACTCGTTCATGGTGACCGCCACGCGGGGCTCCCTGGTCACCGCGACCGAGGGTTTCCGGCAGCCGCCCTTCGTCGAGCGGATCAAGGCGGAGCTCGGCATCGCGATCGAGGTGGGCATCGGCATGGGCCGGACCACCCAGGACGCGGAGTCGCACGCCCGTGCCGCGCTGAACCGGGCCCAGGCCTCGAGGCAGAGCTTCGCGGTCGACCGTGAGGGCCGTTCGCTGGTTCCGGCACAGCGTGCCCCTGCCCGGCAGACTTCCGAGCCCCTGCGCACCAAGGGGCGCGAGACGCTGGTCCGGTTGTCGGAGAAGATCGCCGAGGAGGACGGTCCACTGGTCGTGGACGCGGAGAACGCGGGGCGCATGCTCGGGGTCACCTCCCGGACCGCGCGCCGACTGCTCCGCACACTGGTGGAGGAAGGACTGGCCTGGCCCCTGCCGCCGAACCGCACCCTCCAGCCGGGCCGTCCGCGTCAGCTCTACCGGCTGATCGTGGAGAAGCTGGACAAGGACGCCGCGGGCAAATAGCCCGCACGCTCAGTGGCCCCGCACGTGCAACGGCACGGTGCAGGCGCACGGGGCGAAAGCCCGCCCGACGGGGGCGGCCCTGCGAGGGGCCGCCCCCGTCGGCGTGTCGGGACCCCTCCGTCAGCGCCGCTTGGAGTAGGCGGTCGCCACGGACAGGAGCACGTCGTTCTCCTCGGGGGTGCCGAGGCTGACCCTGGCACCCTCACCGTCGAACGGGCGCACGGAAACGCCCTTCTCGGCGCACGCGGCGGCGAAGTCCGTGGTGTCCTCATCCACACGCAGCCACACGAAGTTGGACTCGGTGGGGGGAACTGTCCACCCGGAGGCCATGAGGGCGTCACGGACGCGCTCACGCTCCTTCACGGTTGCCGCGACGCGCTCCAGGAGCTCCTCCTCGGCGTCCAGGGACGCGATCCCGGCCGCCTGGGCGAGGTGGTTGACCGCGAAGGGCACGAGCGTCTTCTGGGCCGCGGACGCCACGTGCGGGTGGGCGACGACGAAGCCAAGGCGCACGGCGGCCAGACCGTAGGCCTTGGAGAAGGTCCGCAGGACCGCGACGTTGGGGCGGCCGCCGTACAGGTTCAGGCCGTCGGGGACCTCTGGGTCGCGCACGTACTCGCGGTAGGCCTCGTCGAGGACGACGAGCACGTGGTCGGGGACCCGGTCGAGGAAGTCGACGAGCTCCCGCTCACGGACCGCGGTGCCGGTCGGGTTGTTCGGGTTGCACACGATCACCATGCGCGTCTTGTCGGTGATCGCGGCGAGCATCGCCTCGAGGTCGTGCGTCTCGTCCACCAGCGGTACCCGGACCGACGTGACACCGGAGAGCTCGGCCAGCACCGGGTAGGCCTCGAAGGAGCGCCAGGCGTAGACGACCTCCACGCCCGGCTCCCCGACGGCTTCCAGGAGCTGCTGGAGCAGGCCTACGGAGCCCGCGCCGAGCGTGACGTGGTCCTCAGGCACCCCCAGGTGTCCGGCCAGCTTGGCGACGAGGTCCGTCGCTCCCGGGTCCGGGTAGCGGTTCAGCTGGGCCGTGGCCTCCGTGATGGCCTCACGCACGGACGGGAGCGGGCCGTAGGGGCTCTCGTTAGAGGACAGCTTGATGGAGCGCCCGTCGGGTCCGACGACCCTGAGACCGGGCTTGTAGGCGGGGATGGTTTCCAGGACCGCCCTCAGATATGGCGATTTCGACTCCGACACCATTGTCCTTCCTCAATACTTTGTGCTAACCCCGCGACACTCTCAGCAATGAGAGGTCCGGGCCGGTCACCGCTCCAAGCGGAAATATCGCACAAACGAGGAGATACCACCATGCGTTTGCGTCATAGTCCCGCCCACTCCGCACGAACCGTGGTCCTGCCCGGCGCGATCGCCGCGGCGGCCGCGGTCACGTTGGCCGCCTGCGGCGGTGACGCCCAGGAGCAGAGCGACGACCCCAACTCGGAGGCGGCCGCGCAACTGCACGACGCCCAGCCGCTGAACGTCCAGGACGCGACCCTGCTGCCCGAGAGCAGCGAAGCCGGCACCTATTCCGAGCTTGTCACAGTGGAGTACTCGGAAGAGGTCCGGGCCACCACCGAACTGGACAAACCCGAGTGTGTGGACGCCGCCAACCACTGGGGCGACCTGGACGCCGTGCAGGACGCTCCCGCCTCCGTGGCCGCCTACGAGTGGGAGGAGGGCGCCGTCTCGCACATCCTGGTCGAGCTCGACGAGGACAGCGCCGCCGAAGCCCTGGCGACCGAGCCGCCGGAGACCTGCTCCGAGTACACCGCGACCTACGAGGACGGGAGCAGCTCCGACTACGGCGTCGCCGACCTGGACGTACCGCAGGTCGGTGACGAGTCCCGCGCCTTCACCATCCAGGTGAGCGACGACGACGGCGAGAACGACATGTACACCGTGATGTACCGGAACGGCGGCATGCTGGGCACCACCTCCGTCATGGGCCTGGGCGAGGCCGAGGACTACACGGACATGCTGGTGGAGTTCAGCGAGGCCGCCATCGAGCGCCAGGGACAGATGCTCGACTAGGCGGACGGGGCGCCGGACCGAGCACCGGCACCGGACTCCCCCGGCAGCTCCTTCGCGAGGGTCCCCGGCTTCGCCCCGCCCCGGCCGTCGGCCTCGTCCAGCTTGGCCGCCTGGCGGGGCCGGGGCAGCCTGCGCGGCGGCCCCTGGAGGTCGAGCGTGGTCACGGCGCCGAAGGAGGCGACCACCGTGCCGCTCTCCCGGTCGAGGAGGACCGCGCGCACCCCGGTGCGCCGAGGCCCGCCGATCCGCACCGCGTAGACCACGTCCACACGGCTGCCGTGGCGCAGGCCGTCGTAACGGAGGAAGCGCCAGCAGCCGTGGCGCCAGGTCTCCTCGGGCTCGGTCCTGAGCATGACCTTGGCGTTGGTGCGCCAGACCTCGCTCCGGCGCAGGCGCCGGAGCGTGCGGCTTTGGGAGACCTCGCGCAGCGCACACGGCTCTCGGGTGCCGGCCCGGGCAAGCACCTCGCGCAGTTCGGGACTGAGCAGGGCCAGCAGGAGCAGCTGCGCGACGATGACCGCCCCGTGGACGGGCGTGGGCGCGGCAGCCACCTCCCAGCCCGCGGGCGCGAGCCCGACCGTCACGGCCGCCGCCACCGCCAGTAGCGAGGCGCGGGCCAGCGTGCGCCAGCCGATCGGTGCCCGGCTCAGCCCGCCGAAGCAACCGCAGCCCGCTTCGGGATCGCGGTGCCGGGCCACCAGCAGTACACCCACGGACCCCGCGAAGAACAGGGCGGTGAGCACACGGGCGGCCTCACCGAGGAGGCCGGTCGCGGTCAGCAGCGCCACCGCGAGCGCGGCCTCCAGCAGGCAGGTGGCGAGCGTGACGGGTCGGCGCAGCCGCTCGGGCAACAGGACGGCGGCTCCCGTGCCCGCGGCCTGCGGGCTGGCCTTGGCCGCCGCTCCCAGTAGGAGCAGGGCGGCCAACAGCGGGAGCTGGACCTCGCGGACCGCTTCGAGGATCTCCGGGAACATCGGTCATCCCTCCTGGTTCGCGACGGTCATGGTCGCGTTGAAACAACCCGCCTCCAGCCGCCCTCCGAGGGCGACGAAGGAGGTCATGGTGAGGGAGGCGAGCCGACCCGCGCTCTGGTTGCCGCAGGACGGACACAGGTCGCACAGCCAGCTGTCGGCTGCAGCGCAGTCGACGACGGGGACGACCGCGGTGTCCCGTGTGCAGTCGTTGCGCAGGCTGAGCGTGGCCCCGGTCGACAGCAGCGGCAGCGGCACGCAGGGGGTCCGCCGATCGCACCGGCCCTCGTGCCCCACCGGGTCGAGGGACGGATAGGCGGCGCCGTGGACGAGGGCCCGCGGGTCGAGGTGGCTGGCGCGCCCCCAAGCGGGGTCGTACCAGGTGGCGATACCGGTGACGGTCGTGGAGTACTGCCTGGTAGGCGGTCGGCTCGGGGTGGAGGTCAGCGGGTAGGGCGGTTGGGTGGTGGCCGGTCGCGCCGCCCAGACCTCGCCCTCCCGCCAGACACCCACCACGTCGAACAGGTAGCCGACTTCGAGGCGGGGGTGCCGGACGGCGATACGCCCGGAGGACCGGTAGGGCAGGACCACGGTCAGTCGGGGGCGGCCGTGCCCGGGGTCGATCCGCACACTGTCCCCCTCGCGGTCGACGATGACACCGGTGGCGCGGGCGGTCTGGGCCCAGACGCGCTCGGCGACCAGGCGGCCGTCGCGCGAGCACAGCACCACCGCGTCGTCACCGGGCCTGAGCTCGGTCGGAGCGGCCTCTCCGCCGCGCCAGAAGGTGGTGACCCTCTCGTAGAGGAAGCGTTCCTCCCCCTGCGGTGTGGCCAGGCAGAGCATGTACGCCGTGGCGTCGACGACCACGCCGCGCGCGACACGGTGGTGGACCGGTGTGGGTTCGGGCGCGGCCCCGGCGCCGAGCACGGCAGCCGTGAACCGCCTGCGTTCCCGCCCTCTGTCCGTCATCAGTGGCATGTCCTTCGCGCCCCCTTGCCGCCCGACTCGTCCGTCAGTGCCCATTGTGACCCGCGCCCACCCGAACGGCCGGTCACACGCCGACCACGCACTCGTTCGTGTCGGTGACATGCCCTGGGCATTACACCTCGCAGACAGTGCACCGCGCGGTTTGTCGGCACGTGGTGCCCATGTTCCTGGGGATTTGCGTTCTCTGTGTGAGAGTGAGGGATAAGGGCGGCCCGGTGCCGCGGACACACAGCAACGGCGTGCGGGTCACCGCCGCACGCCGCGAAGGTCGGTGGTCGACGTGTCGGGAACGACCCGGATCCCCAGGTCCGACGAGTTCAGCCGCTACGTGTCCGAGCGCGGACCGGCCCTGCTGCGCATGGCCCGGTCCCTCACCAACAGCCACGCCGACGCCGAGGACCTCCTCCAGGCCGCGCTGGTCAAGACCTTCCTCGCCTGGGGCCGCATCGCCAACCCCAAGGCCCGCGACGGCTACGTCCGCCGCGCCATGGTCAACACCCAGATCTCCGAGTGGCGCCGCAAGCACCTGGACGTGTACCCCACGGATGAGATCCCGGAGCAGCGCGTGGACGACCCCACGTGGCGGAGTGACCTGGCCGACGTCGTGGGCCGGGCCATCGAACGCCTCCCGGAGCGCCAGCGCACCACCGTGCTGCTGCGCTACTACGACGACCTCACCGAAGCCCAGATCGCCGAGCGGATGGGCGTCACCATCGGCACCGTGAAGAGCGCGCTCTCCCGCGCGGTGGAGAAGCTGCGCACCGACGCCGACATCATCATCGAACGCACCACCACCTGAGCCGCCCGCCGGTCGGCCAGGACCCGACCGGGCCACCAGGTTTCCCTGGGCCCGTGCGGCACCCCCTGTGTTGCGGACACCGGCCAGCCAGCCACTGGCGCACCCCGTCGGTGCATTGCGCCCGGCCGATTCGTACAGGTATTCGGATCACGACTATCCCCGCGAATCCGCACCGCTCCCGCGAGCCCTGCGCCCGGTACAACCGCGCCCACCTGCCGACCCGCCTGTGATCCGGTCTGTCCGCAACCGCCGGGACCGCCTCTCGGAGTCGTTCCCCCGGGTGATGATCAGCACCGCCCGAGCCCGCCCCGACCCCCAGGAGGAACCGCCGTGCGCACCACTCACGCCCCAAAGGACCGAGGGCCGGAAACTACCGATGAAGGGATCGACCTGCCTGAACTCGCCCCACCCAAGTGGCACCGGCACAGCAGCGCTGTAGCCGAGGCCTCCTGGTACCGGATCGCCCGCCGCATGCCGGCACTGGTCGGCCAGGCTGCCGCCCTGGCCTGGCGGAGCGGCCCCCGCGACGTCGTGGCCACCGTCCTCTTCAACGTCGGTTCCGGTGCCGCCACCGCCTGGGCGCTGATCACCACCACCGCCGTGCTCGCCGAACTCTTCGCGGAGGTGCCCACCCCCGACCGGGTGGCCGCGGCGGCTCCCTCACTCGTACTGCTCGCCCTGGCCCTGGTCGCCCGAGGCTTCTGCGGCGCCCTGGCCGGCCGGGCCCAGGCCCGGCTGGCCCCCAAAGTCGTCCTGACCGCCGAGCGTCGCCTGCTGCTGGACGCCACCTCAGTGGAGCTGCGCGCCTTCGACGACAGCGACTTCCACGACCACCTGTTCCGCTCCCACACCCGCGGCTGCGACGAGGCGGGCTCCCTGGTCCGGCGGACCGCCGACCTGCTCACCGGACTGGTGGGCATCGTCGCCGCGGCCGGGGTCCTGACCGCCCTGCACCCGGCCTTGGTCCCGCTCCTGCTGCTGGCGATGGTGCCCCAGTGGTGGGGTGCGGCGGCCGCCGCGCGGATGCGGTACCGGATGATCCTCGCCTTCACGGAGGGGCGCCGCCGCAAGTACATGCTCGAACAGCTCATGACCGCGCGGGAGAGCGCGGCCGAAGTGCGTTCGTTCACGATGGAGCGCCGCCTGCTCGCCGAGTTCGACCGCATCGCCCGCCGTGAACTCGACATCCACCTGGGGCTGGCCACCCGCCAGTCCGCCGTCCGCCTGGCCGGGGACACCGCGAGCGGGCTGGTGACGGCGGGGGTCTTCGCCGCTCTCGCCGTACTGCTGGTCCAAGGTGTGGTGCCGATCGCGGTCGCCGGCGCCGCCGTCGTCGCCGTGCGGGTGGCCCAGGGCGCGCTGAGCAACGCCCTGTACGCCGTGACCGGCGTGTACGAGTCGGGGCTGTACTTCTCCGACTTCGTGGCCTTCCAGAGCGAGGCCCGCGCCCGGCTACCGCGCCCAGGACTGGCGCCCGCCCCAGCGGAGTTCGAGCGCATCGAACTGCGGGACCTGACGTTCCGCTACCCCTCCGGGGAGGGACCGGCCCTGGAGGACGTGCGGCTCACCCTGCACCGGGGGCAGACAGTCGCGCTGGTCGGGGAGAACGGTTCGGGCAAGAGCACGCTGGCCAAGCTGCTGTCCGGGCTGTACACGCCCCAGCACGGCAGCGTGTGCTGGGACGGCGCCGACCTGGCCGGGGTGGACGGGGTGAGCCTGCGCGAGCGGATCTCCGTCATCGCCCAGGACCACACGCACTGGCCGCTGACCGCGCGCGGCAACACCGTAATGAGCAGCGCCACTTGCCCCGAACGCTTCGCCCGCGCGACCGGGGCCGCGCAGGCCGACCGCGTGGTCGCGAGTTTCCGGAACGGCTGGGAGACACTCCTGGACAAGCGATTCGCCCACGGTGTCGAGCCCTCGGGAGGACAGTGGCAGCGGCTGGCAGCCGCCCGCGCCTTCTACCGGGGTGACGACGGCACCGCCGTGCCCCTGCTCATCGCCGACGAACCCACCGCCGCCATGGACGCCCGCGCCGAGCACGGCTTCTTCACCTCCGTACACGCGCACGCCCGCCGCACCGGCGCGACCGTCGTGTTGATCACGCACCGGTTGGCCTCGGTGCGGATGGCCGACCACATCGTGGTGCTCGACAAGGGGCGTGTGGTCGCCCAGGGAACCCACACGGAACTGATGTCCGAGGACGGCCTCTACCGGGAACTGTGGGAACTCCAGGCCAGCGCCTACCGGACCCCGCCCCCGCCGCGGCCGCACACCCCCTGACCCCGGTCGGGAGGGGCGGGCACACGTCCGGCCCCTCCCGTCCAGGGCATTCGTTTTGCGCAGTCCCCCCGCGCTCTGTAGGCTGGTCGCAGCCAGGAGGATTCGCCTAGAGGCCTAGGGCGCCGCACTGCTAATGCGGTTGGGGGGCAACCCCCTCATGGGTTCAAATCCCATATCCTCCGCGCTCTGACCTGGGGCTTTCCGCACTGCGGAAGGCCCCAGGTTTCTTTATTTGGCGGCTCAGCACGCACTGGGCACGCACTCACACCTCCCCAGGGTCACTGCTGTCGACGGAATCCGGGGAACTGTCGCGCCGCACTCCATCACTGGAGTCGAGGTAACGCGCTGTCACCTCAGCAGCCTCACGCTCCATCGGCGGCAGCACACTCCCGTAGTAATCACTCGTGAAGCTCGGCTTCGCGTGCCCCAGTGTCCTACTGATCACCTCGATCTCGACTCCTGCTGCCCGGCTCAACGTGGCGGACTCATGCCTGAGCCCGTGGAAGGTCACCGGCGGAAGTCCCGACCGCTGAACAAGGTCGGTCATCTTCCACGTAACGCCGTCAGGGCGAAGCGGCCTCCCCAGCTCCGTGGTGAAGACCAGATCACGCTCTTCCCAGAGCGAGCCCGCAGCCTCACGTTCTTGAGCCTGCCGGACTCTCCATTCCTTGAGCGCATCGACGGTGGCCGCGTCCAGGTCGATGTATCGATATCCGGCCTCGCTCTTGGGACCATCCATCTCACCTTGTCCGTGCGAGGTCTTTCGGATCAGGAGGACGGCGTTGCCCAGATCCACGTCCGACCACTGCAGACCGATCAGTTCACCTCGACGCGGTCCGCGCACCATGGCGAGCCTGTACATCGCGAAGAGCCGTTCGTGCGATACGAATCGGAGGAACTCACGCGCCTGCTCCGCAGTCCACACCATGACCGCGGATGGCTTCTGACCCGTCTGCTTCCAGAGTCTGACCCGCTCTCTGGTCCACACCAGGGGACGTTGCTTGCCCACCCGTGGCAGAACCAGTCGCTCCGCAGGGCTGTGCTCCAGGAACCCGCATCTCACAGCGTGGCTGAGAGCACTGCTGGCATGCGCCATGATCGTCTTGATCCTCGAAGCCGACAGCGATCTGTTCGACCGCCTGTGCAAGCGACCGTCACCCGCCTGCCCCCAGTGGGCCCGGGCGGCGATCAGACGCCGGAGCAGTTCACTGGGCTCGCCTTCGTCCCGGTTGATCTTCTCCAGTTCGACGACGAGCTGGTTGAAGTGGCTCCGAGTCAGTTCGCCGAGTTTGAGATGCCCCCAGGCCGGCACGAGGTACAGGTCGCGGGACTCCTCATACGCTCTTTTCGTGGTCGCCTTGAGATCAGGCTTTCCCTGAAGCCACTCCTCGTTCAGGTACTCGGCGAAGGTGACCGTGTTGTCGTAGGTGTTGCCTCCGATGCCCGCCTTGGCAAGGGTGACGGCCAACTGTCGCTCTGCCTGCTCCCGCGTCTGGAACGGGCCTCGCTGAACCTGGCGACGTGAACGCCCGTCGGTGGGCGGCACGTTGATCCGGAACCAGTAGCTACCGTGCTGGCGATCTCTGAGCCGGAGGCACTTCCCCTTGCGGTAGGGCTTGCCCGTCTGGTGGTCTCGGCACCAACAGCGCCGGAAGACATGGCCTCGCATAGCCGCCTCCTTGGTCAGATCCCCACGTGTGGGGCGAAGAGGGCTGTCCTCTCTGTCTACAAGGAACAAGTACGAAATAGCCCTGCCTTGTGACAGGTGGTTTCGAGTCTCTTCGAACCACCCTTGAGCAGGGCTGTGACGGCACGCACTCAGCACGCACCTTGCCGCCGCCACACTTCGATGTCGCGGCACACGCTATGGAGGATTTCGTTTTTTTCGATTAGGGTAGGATGGCGTTATGGCAACGACACTGCGGGAACGAACGGTTCTTCCACCCGACGACCGGTCTGAGCTGGCCAGACTCGCTCGCGACCTGACTGACGACCGCCGGCCGCGCGCACGGCTGATCGGCCCGGACGGCTCGAAAATCGATGTCCCTGAGGAGCTCTACGGAGTCCTGCGCGACGTCGTGGCAGCGCTTTCCCAGGGATTGGCGATCTCCATCGCTCCGCACAACACCATGCTGACCACGCAGGAGGCAGCTGATCTGCTCAGTATTTCCCGTCCTACCCTGGTCAGGCTCCTGAGCGAGGGCGAAATCCCCTTCAGCATGCGGGGGCGGCATCGTCGGGTGCTCCTCCGCGATGTCCTGGACTACCAGGAGCGCACCCGGCAGGAACGGGAGCAGGTCCTGGACCAGATGGCGGTTGACGCCGAGGAAACGGGCCTGTACGACGTGACCTCCACCCCTGAAAACACCAGGTGAGAGTGGCAGGCAGTGGCTTTTCCCGCCTTTCTCGACACCTGTGTGCTCTATCCCGCCTACCTGTGCGACACCCTCCTACGGCTCGCGGCCGCCGGAGCGTACCGCCCCTTGTGGTCTGCCGACGTGCTTGACGAGCTCAGCCGCAACGTCGCCAAGCGGGGCATCGCAGCGGACAAGGTCGAACGCAGGATCACCCAGATGAACCGCGCCTTCCCCGACGCTACGGTGCACGGCTACGAGACGCTGATCGACGGCATGAAAAACGACCCCAAGGACCGGCACGTCCTCGCTGGTGCCGTCCGAGCAAACGCCGAGGTCATCGTCACCTTCAATACGAAGGACTTCCCGGACACAGCGCTCAAGCCCTACGACGTCCTGGCCGTGCACCCGGACGACTTCCTTCTCGATCAACTCGACCTCTACCCGGGACTGACGCTCGGCGTTCTGGAGAAACAGGCTGCCTCCTACCGCCGCGAACCGACGACCGTTCCCGGAGTGCTCGCCCTGCTGGAGCGAACCGGCGTACCCCAGTTCGCCGCCGAAGTCCGCCGACACCTGCGCTGAGCACTCCGGAACACGGACCTTCCTTTCTCCCCGCCGCTAACTCCCGGGGCACTCAAAGCCGTCTTCCACCAGCAAGGCTTCGGGCTATACAGAGACTGAGAACCGCCACAGAACAGGGCAGGCCCCACGACCGTTTTCTGTCAAAGTCTGGTCCACGAGACTGCCCCCTGCCAGACTGGATCACAGTGACGGAGCAGTCGGCTAATGCCTAGGAGCACGATGGTCGCATCCTTAGCGGTACGAAGAGCGAGCCGTTGGCAGGACTCTGTGCGCCTCCTGTTGTTGCTCGACGCCGCAGGCAAGCCACCGGTCGAGGGTGAGCCGGTACCCGCATCGACCGTTGGTGTAGTCCACACGCAGGTGCGTCTGCAAAAGCTCGATTTCTGGGTGCGGTATCCGGACTACCTGGCTTTCGAGCTCATGAACGAGTACGAGGCAACTCCAAACGAGACGGGTCTACTTGACCTGGCATCGAACATCCTGCATTCAGAGGAGCCGGACCTAAGGCGATTCCCGATGCTGCGACACAAGTTCGGTGCCTTCGAGGAATTGGATGACGCTCTGGCACCGTTGGTGGAGCGTGGTTTGCTCCGCAAGACTCAGGTCTTAGGCCAGAATCGCGTTGTCGAACACATTTACTTTCTTCTCGAACAAGGCCGTCAAGTGGCCCGATCAGTGGTCGAGGAAGCACCCATACTGGAGTGGTATGTCAGTCGAACCCAACTGGTCGTAGCACTGGTCGATGGGTTGGGCGGCACGCAGATGAAGAACCGACAGTACCTACTCCGTGACTATGCGAATACTCCGTGGAGACAATACATCGCGCCCATCACCGAGCAGGCTCGCGCCCGGCTACATGAGCTGAAGGCTGCTACACAACTGCCGGGATTCGACGTCGGCCAGGAGGCTTCTTGACCGTTTCCCCAGACTCCGCAGCAAAAAGCCTTAACGCTATTCCCAGTGCCAGCGAAATCCTGCATGATGTCGCCATTAACCTGGGGCTGTCCATAGAACAAGTGGAACGGTCGCTCGCTGAAGCGAACATCACTTTGAAGAGCCCCGCAGCAGCTGACAGACGGTTGCGGATATTGCATCTACGGGCACGCGGAGTAAAGCACTCTGGCAAATCCTTCAGAGTAGAGCGCGAGTTCTCATCTGGAGTGTGGGCGATCGTTCACCCTGACAACAGTGCCGGGAAAACCAGCCTGCTGGAATTCCTGGTCTGGCCACTACGAGGGGAACCGCGCGACCTGCCCCCGGACGTTCGCTCCTGGCTACGGCACTTGAGCCTGGACGTCTTGGTGGCAGGTCGCCCCATCCGTATCTCCCTGGGCATCAACCCCGAGGACAGCCCCTCACTAACAGCTCAGATCTTCACAGCAGATACTGCTGAACAGCTCCTGGCTGCCGGGGAAGACAACAGCATTCTCCGGTTGCTAGAACAGGCCTCCGGAACCGACGAGGTTCGTCGCAGTATCGGTGCCTTCTTCCTCAACGCCCTACGGATGGGCCAGACCAACCTGTGGCAAAGCAGGGGCGGCGCTGATGGCGAGGGCGCACCTCAGATCCACGGGTGGGCATCGTACTTCGGCGCGTGTTACCTCAACCCGGGGGGCGATGAGATTCTTCTCGGTGACGTTAACGCCGTTGGCTTGTCCGGCCGCCTCATCGAGCTGTTCGTTGATCTCCCCTACAGCACTGTACTTACACAGTTGTCGGTGGCGGGGAAGAGAGAGAAGAAGACCCTTTCCCAAGAGCAGCGGCGAGCTGAGGGAGACGCCAAGGCGCGCAAGGCCGAAAGAGCCACGTGGCAAGAGAAACTGGAGCGGCTGTCCCAGCAGATCGTTGATCTACGGGATGTGGCGAGCCGGGATGTGTCTCCACTGCTTCAGGGCGCCGATCAAGCCGCAGCAGCACTGCGAGAAAAGCGGACTCTCTTAATAGAGGCCCAGCAGGCCATGACCGAGGCAAAGTCGGGCCGGATGCATGCCACTCAGGCGTTGCTGGACGCCCGCGAGACCTGGCAAGCACGACGCGTGCTGGGCCGACTAAACCCTGTGTGCTGCCCAAGGTGTGAGGAACCCCTTGAGCGCGATCGACGCTGGCAAGAGCATGAACACGGAGCCTGTGCGGTGTGTACCCGGCCACTACCCGAGGTGGACAAGGAGACAGCTGAGGTAATGCTGCAGGGCCTAGAGCAGCAGCTTGAGAGAGCGCGGGCAGCAGAACAGGAAGCGATCAGCCACAGTGAAAGCGCGGCGGCCATGGTGGACTACGCGCTCGCTGACCAGCGCGAAGCAGTAGCTGCTCTTCGAAAAGGCCTGGCGACATCGCAGAACCACGACCTTCTTCGTCAACTGGAGCTTCAGGCCGCCGAACTAGAAGGACGCCTCGCCGCTACCGGTTCAATCCCCGAGGCACCACCTCTCCCTGTGTCCACCCAGGTGCTGGAAGCCGTGACCACGGCTGTGCGCAAGGTAGTCGATGAATCTGCCAAGCTGCTCTTCCCTTCAATGAACAACCAGATAGTGGAGCTGGCTACGCGATTCGGAGTGCAAAACCTCGATAGCGTCCGACTTGATCGCTCTGGCAGAGTCAACGCCGTAAAAGCAGGAGTTCAAACCGCGTTCAAGCGGCTCAGCCGCGGTGACCGACTGCGGATGCGAATTGCCACCGTCATCGCCCTTCTACGTGTTGGGGCAGACCGTGGCGTGACCTCCCATCCGGGTCTACTGTTGATCGACTCTGTCGCCGCTGAGGAGGTCACCGAGGTACCAGCACGCATCTTGATTGCAGAGCTGCAGACCATCGCTGGGGAACTTCCTGAGCTGCAAGTGGTACTGACGACCGCGCAGCCTGAACTTGTCGGTGCCCTGCCTGCCGAACAGCTCGTCACTCAAGAAGGGGATCATCTGTTCTAAGGTCTTCATTCACTTCCGATGCAAACGAGCAGAAGAGAGAGAAAATTGGCTTCAAGCGTGGACCAGGCTCTCCAAAAATGGGCCTGCCACGCGACCGAGGAAGAGCTCGACACCGGCCCCCACTTGGAAGATCTCGGTGGAGCCAATGCTGTCATAGCCGAAGCCGCCGCACTGGCCACCAGCCCGCAACTGCCCTATCTCCTCACAGCGCTGTCGCACAGTATCAACGTTCTCTCGGACGAACAGGCCACACCCTTGCTCGCTGCGGCCGCTCACGGCTTGCGTAATCCCTATGCAGCTTGGGTCCATGCAGACGCACTCGACATCCTGTGCACTCAGCCGGAACTAGCTGCCCGCCTCGGCAGCCGGTGCATTAAAGATCTCGCCACGCTTGCAGAAAGAGCCCTGTCTGGTGACTCCGACGCTGCTCTCGCCCAATCGGCCATCTCTGGGTTACTGCGTCTGGCCGTTGCTGGCCAGACTCCCCCACATCGATTGCTCGCGTTGCTCACCGACATCGATGGCACCGAATCAGCCGATGCTTTAGAGCGACTACCAATCCTGATCGGCCTTGCCCATGATCATTTTTCCAATACAAACGAGCTCCTCAATGTCCTAGGCGCACTCGAAAATAGGACTGAACTTGCCCCAACCGTTCGGGCCGACGCAAGCTTCGAACTGGCTCTGGCTGATGAGCGCACCGCCCTGGAGGCAAGCGACCCTGCCACGGCCGAAGAACGACTACGCCGGGCGCTGATGCGGTTCGCTGAGCTTGACCACACCCACGGGGCTCGCCTCGACGCCCGCGCCCATGCCGCCGCAATCAGGGCCGTACTCGCCTTCGCCGACCTCGAACAGAGTCTGCCAACCGACGACAGCGCACGGCAACGACTCACTGATGCTGCCGATCAGCTAAACACTGCTGCGACGAACCTGGCCGCCTGGACTTCCCGGATGCACAAGCTCGAATGGCTAAGCGCTCGCGGCATAGCCCAAGCATCTTGGTCACGCTTGGTAACAACTCTTCACATCGCACAAAGACATCTGGGCCAGCCCAGCTGGTATAACCCCGCCAACGCACTAAATGATCTTCTGCAGATCTACCTTGCCAGCCGCAGCATCCACACACCCACTAGTAACCCTCAAGGCTTCACCGCACTAATCAGCCCCACAGTAGAAGCTCCCTTCATCCACCGCGAAGGCCTCCTACATCACCTTGAGCAGGCCCTCTCCAGCGATCCGCAGTTTATCAACCACCCTGACGCTCTGACTCTCCTTAAATCCGTTCAAGCAAGGCGCCAACAGGCCAACACTGCAGTGATGTCGGGTAGTGAGGCGCCGGGAAAATCCTTGGAGGGCCGTCCTAGGCTCGCCTCGCTCTTCCGTCCTGACGCCAAGGTGCTGCGCGACGACGTCGACCCCCACCTTCTCGACCAGCTTGAACAGCGTGTACATGAGATAACCAACGGCTACAACCCCACCGGCAACGCTCGCCTCGACGCGCACCTGGAAACCCTTCTTGAAAAATTGGCTACGAGCCCCGCCTGGAAGCCGAACGACAGCCACTATTTCGCCGCACTTTTGGAACAATTCCTGCGTTTCCTCTACGACCGATTTGACGCACAAGCCGACTTGTATGGCGAGCGCACCTCCTACCTTGGTCCGGCTCGGAAGAACGACGATGGAAAGCTAAATCACTGGAATGAGAAACATCTCCAAGACGACTTCCATCAGCATCTCAGTGGCGTCTTTACCCCGGGCACTGTAAAGCGGGAACTATGGGACGTTGCGGGCGGGCGGGCTGATGTTATCTACATACCGCAGCCCAGCAACCGCTTCATCTCCGAAGTCAAATGGCGCTCCACGCCGTGGGATCGGGAGAAAATTGAGCGAGACTATCTCGCACAGGCCGCGATCTACACCGCCACAGGCCCACCCTTCAGTCTACTACTCGTCGGCGACTACAGTAATCACAGCGCCGGATACCGGAGCATCGATGACAGCATTTGGACCATCACCTATGCACGTAGCAACACCGAGGTTCCCCGTCTGATCATCGTCGGTGTCCTTCCAGTTGGCCGACCAACACCTTCAGCACTTCGTATAAGCCATTCAACTTAGCAACGCAGATAGCGACACCCTGGCGACATGACCGTACGCGTCGACCTCGGCCGTACCGAACAGCTCGACGCCGTCAACGACGCCGACGCTGGATACACCTTCCATCACTCGACTTTTCAGGGATCCTGCCTGCGACCGTCCGATATGAAAGGCTTCACTTGAGCATCACTCCCCGCGAATTGGTGAACCAACTGTGGTCTGCGGTAGGCAAAAGTCCAGACATGATGTTCAGTGGAAGTTTCGATAACACTGTGATAGCTCTGACAGTACTCAGGCGCTTGGACTGTCTCAGGGAAGCTGGGGCCTTGGACTCCGAAGGGCCTTCGACAGAAGCGCCCAGCCTCTTCTCCGACACACAAAGAAATTCTACTGACGAAGAATCGACTTTCCCTGCACTGAGCCACTTCACGAGCTTTGCCCAGGGATTTTCTGATGAGGTCGTGGAAATCATCGAGCCCCTCATCTCCAGGATGTCTTTCGATTTCCCAGGGGAAGTCGCAGGGATCCATAAACTGCTCGACGTGTTCTCAAGTACCGATCTCGGCCCCGACCACTTCACTGATCGGGGCATGGCCATTTTCTTCCTGGGCCTTATTGATCTCTTGTTCGAAAAGCATCGTTACTCGACGGTTGAGCACACCACTTCCGGCTTATCAGCTCTGGTCTCCTCGCTACTCGTCGAAGCGGATCTCACTCCACCGCACGCGGAACGCTCTGTGAGCGTCTACGATCCTGCCGGTGGGACAGGCGCGCTGCTTGCCGCCGTCGAAGAGCGACTGTCCGCAATCCGGCCCCACCAAGAGGTCACGCTCTTCGGCCAAGAGCCTTACCTCACCGCTCTCACAGTGAGTCGTGCTTGGGCACTGTTGGCGGGACGGAATCCGAGTTCCTTCCGCGCCGGCAGTTCGCTCACCGACCCCCGGCACCGAGGCACACACTTCGACTATCTGGTGTCCTCTACCTTCGGTCACCGCCCCCTGCAGGGCCAGGAGGCTGAGAGCGTCATCCAGGAGGCCAAACAGGGCGCGAACGGACGTTTTCCCGCAGGAGTGCCTCAGGGAAACGCGGCCCCGTTCCTGCTGCTCCAGCACATGGTCGCGCACATGCGATCACCAGCAGAGGGCGGCGCTCGTATGGCGCTCGTTTTTTCAGCGAACCACACGATAACCGGGGATTCGGGATCCCCAGAATCGAAGATCCGTCAGTGGCTCTTGGACGAAGACCTGCTGGAGGGGGTTATTTCCCTTCCTCCTGGGCTCATCTCATACACAAAACTCTCTGTTCATGTCTGGCTGTTGAGCAACCGAAAAAATAGGGACACTCAAGGAGAGATCGTCTTCCTTGACGCACGTGACATGCCGGTAACGGAATCCCGTGAATCAGAGAACTGGAGGAAGGTTCCGACAGAGCAAGAGGTCCATGCCATCACCGACCTGTACCGCGTCTGCCTCACAGCACCCGAAGGTCGAGCGGCAAACGAACATGGCAGAGCCCACCGCGTACCCAGCGCCACCTGTCGTTACCGAACCCTGGTGTTCGATCGTCCGCTCAGACAACGATTCACCGTCACCGACAGCAGCATCGCAGCCGTAGAACGAGCAAACCCGGTTCAAAAATACCCTCCGAAGGGTGCCCTGATCGCCGCACTCAAACGATCAATCGGAGTCAGTTGGAATACCCGCGCCGAGTTTGATCGGGACCTCACAAAATCACTCGAGAAACTCAACGTACTGACACCCCTCCCCTCAGCGGTATTGCGTTCTGTCATCAATACAGTTGCGATTACTTGCGATTCCGGGGAAACTCAAATAGACGACACCGGCTCCCCCCGCCCCGACCCCGCACTTCGCATCACAGAGAAAGTTCTCGTGGAAACAGATGTCGACTCCTATCTGCGGGATCGAATCCACCCCTATTTCCCAGACGCATGGTACGATTCGGCCGCTCTCAAGGAAGGCTGCGATTTTCCGGAAGAGCTCTTTCGCCAAGGAATCAGGCCAAGAGAATTTAGCACGCTGGCTCAGGTGGCCCGCAAGATAACACCCAAGCGACTCTCCCAGACCGACCTCAAGGGCTTCCCTCTACTGGACTCAACCAGCCTCATGACGGTTTCCACATCATCCGAGCTTCCCGAACCCACCAAAACCGAGGCATCCAACAAACGATGGGCCTCCTGCAAAGACGGCGACGTGGTGGGGCTCGGCAGGAACTGGCGCCTCCTGCCCCTGGGTTTTGGGGCGGCTCGCACCCAACTGGAAGTCCTCCGCCCCCATCGAGACGGCACCGGTGAAGCTCTCTGCGAATGGCTCCGACACCAGGACCTGAACGCCCCTGGCACTCGGGGTCGCCCAACATTGGGGCTTGCGGTCCCGGCTGAAATCATCCGAGACCCCGGTTTCAACGAGTCTCTCGGCGACCTGCGGAAAGGCCAGGGCGCCCTGGCCAAGATCTCCCAGGACATGTACCCCAACGTCTTCAATCAAACCCGACGACTGCCAGAAGACATCCTGGCAGCTGCTCGTCAGGCTTCGGCCCGGGCACGTCTGATCACACGACTCACCGAGCCCCTCGAAGACCCGATCTGGCGCGCCGAATGGGGGTACCCGTACCCGGT
This sequence comes from Nocardiopsis nanhaiensis, assembly GCF_054778635.1. NCBI lineage: Bacteria > Bacillati > Actinomycetota > Actinomycetes > Streptosporangiales > Nocardiopsidaceae > Nocardiopsis > Nocardiopsis nanhaiensis. Next base: position 2,748 of record NZ_BAAGZJ010000085.1, on the reverse strand, counting down.
CGCTACCCTGGCCCGCCAAGTGCGAGTCCATCACGCCTCTCTCGAACGGAGGAAAGACGCCCTACTCAAACTGGGTGAAAGCGTTGCCCGAGCACTTGGTCTCATGGCGACAGCGATTCTGAACCTGAGCACTAGGAGCGGTCTCCCAACAGAACTGCACGGGCAGTTCAACAAACCTGGAGGGGCCTCCTTCGGGACCTGGATCAACCTCCTTAGGAAACTGGGTGAATCCAACCAGGACATGGGAACGTCGCTCCCAGGACTGAGCGCAGATCCTTCACCCGAAGGCACCCTAGACCTTCTAGAGAAGATCAAGGATCAGAGAAACACCTCAGGGCATGCACACGGCGTAAGTGCCCAGCACGAACTCGAGGAAGAGATCTCCATCCTCCAACCCCTGGTCGTACGCCTCCTCGACTCGGTCTCCTGGTTTTCGGATCTCTCGTGGGATCAGGTCGAGAGATGTGAGTACACAGGGGTGGAACACCGGCTTGTGGGCTGGCGACTGAGGGGCGCTCACCCCGAGTGGGAACCCTTCGAAAAGTCACCGAGCGGCCTTCTTCATCCGGACCGCGTGTACGTCCAGCACAGAAGTGTCAGCGAACCCTTGTCTTTGTGGCCCTTCGTGACCGTGGAAGTTTGTCCCATCTGCCGCCAACTTGAACTTTTTCTCCTCAACGACCTACAAAAGCACGATAGCGGTTCCTCGCTTCTGACACTCCGCAGCGGGAAGGATCACGAGATTGAGCGAATCATCCCCGCATAACTGATTAATTCCAATGTGTGCTAGATTTGAGCACCAGGCGAGGGCCCTTATGGTTCGGTTGTAATGCGCAAACTGGACCCTCTAGAGCAGGGACTACGCCGCGTCAATCCACGGTGGAATAAGCAGGCCAGATCAGGCCACCAAGCTGCTCCCACCTGGCTAGAGACCGATAGAGCAGTTCAGGAGCGGAAACATCTTTCACCATCTGCATCTCATACCGCAAAGGCCAGGAGACACCACCAAAACTGCTGGAACTTCAACTCTGGACATCAGGGAGAAAACACCCGCTCCCTCTTTGAAGCCAAACGGTGTGGTTGCTACAAACCCAGCAGGGGTCCCGACGAGATTCCTGGCACCAGACTGGCACGAACCTTTCGGCACGAGGGTTCGCAGGGCAACACATCATGGCACATCGAACCCAGCCTGACCCCATGAAATGGCACCATCAGGCAGCCCCAGATCCTAATCAAACCTTGATCCATAGCCCTGCTAATGCGGTTGGGGAGCAATCCCCTCGAGGGTTCAAATCCCTCATCCTCCGCGCTCAGACCCGGGACCTGCGCACAGCGCGGGCCCGGGTCTTCTTTGTGCGGGTAGAACGGGCACAGGCGTAGGGTCCCCGGTTCGCTGTCAGGACCGCGGGGGCGTTCCGCCCTCGTCCGGGGGTCCGAGTGTGGCGATGATGGCCGCCGCCTCGGAAAAGCCGAAGGCGGCGATGGTCTGGGCCTTCAGCCGGTCCAGGACCGGGTCCGGCCCGGTGTGCACCTCAGCGAAGGTCCCGGGATCGGAGAAGAGCTCCAGGGCGTGGGCGAGAGCGGCGTCCTGTTCGGGGGACAGGTCGGCACGACTCTCCCGGTACCGGGTCACGTGCTCGGTCCACAGCCGGCTGCGCACCTCAGGCGACAACTCGGCGAAGATCGCCCGCCGGTAGTCCATGGAATGGGCCGCGAACGCGTCATAGGTCTCGGGCAGGCGACCGCGATGGGCCTCGATCCACGCCTGGACCCCGCCTCCTTGGCGGCGTGGATCTTCGGGTCTCTCCGCCATCATCCGCCTCCTCGTGGGAATCGTTCGCGTCGGCTTCTACGTACCCGGCACTCAGATTCCATGTACGGCGGCCCCGGCTTCCGACCATCCCGGGTTGAGGAGCTGGTAGAGGATGTGGTCCTGCCACTCTCCGGCGATCCTGAGGTACTGGGGCGCGATCCCGTAGGGCGCGAACCCGTTGCGGGTCAGGACCTTCTGCGACCCCGTGTTCCTGATGAGCGTCTCGGCCTGGAGACGGTGGAGCCCCATCTGTTCGAAGGCGATGTCCCTGGCCTCGGAAACGGCACCGCTGGCCAGGCCCCGACCGTTGTGCGAACTGCCCACCCAGTAGCCGATACTCGCCGACTGGAAGGCGCCCCGGACGATGTTGTTGATGTTGAGCCGACCGGCGATCCGCCCGTCCGGCGCCAGGATGGCCAGCGGAACACCGCTGCCGTCCGCGTAACCCCGCAGCGCCCGTTCGAGAAGGGTCGCCTGCCACTCGACGGTGAAGTAGTTGTCGCTGTGCAGGGGTTCCCACTCCGCGAGGAAGCCTCGGTTCTCCGTCAGTACCTCGGCGATCTCCGCCGCGTCGTCCAGTGTGACCAGCCGTGTGAAAGTCAACCGATGCCCTTTTCCGATTGGGTTGTCCTGCCGAAAGCGGCGGAGCCCACCGCCGCGCGGGCCGAAGACCCCCGGTCGCCCACAGCCACGAGTATCCAGCCCGGTGAGCCGACTAACCGAAGCCGCCCTCCGGGTCTGGGCCGCGCAGGCGCGACACGGCCAGCGGAACCCAGCCGAGCAGGGTGACCGCCGCGCCCACGGCCAGGGCGGAGTGTGTCAAGTCGAATCGGACAGGGGTAGGTGATCGTCAGGCCGCTTCACACAGGTCAGCGCTGTGCTGCGCGGTAGGTGCGGTGTCCGGTTCGTTGATCCACGCGGCCTCGGGAAGAGCA
>NZ_BAAGZJ010000084.1:0-35242 GCF_054778635.1 Nocardiopsis nanhaiensis | reverse complement strand
CAAGATCCGGGCGGCCGCCTTCCACGGCCACACGTCCTGCGCCTGGCAGTACGGGTGCGACGTGCCCCTGCCCTGGACCCAGGCTGATCACATCGTGGAGTTCTGGCAGGGCGGCACCACCAGCGCCACCAACATCCAGCCCCTGTGCGCGACCCACAACCAGATCAAGCACCGGTGGGCGGTGCGCACCGACCGCCGGATGTGGTCGGGCCGCAACCGAGGCCGCACCGGAAACCGGGATGGGGGCGGGGTCTCGGATGCGGACGGGGACCCAGCCCCAGCACCGCACCCGTAACCGACCACCACCGTCAAGAGCCCCCACCCGCTTGCGCCGGGTCTCTACCCCCGCATGGCCAGAACCCGAATCAACCCCTGGCCCCGCCCTGCCCTCGGGGTGCCGGTCCCGAGCCGCCCACACCCGGGGGAAGGTCCGTGAGCCCTGGTCCTGGAGTCACTCTCACCCCTGTTTTTGCCTCCAACAGGGGGGCTCACCCACACCCAGACACCGACCGGCCCCAGACACCGGCACCCAGACCGGCCGGGGTTCGCCACACACCAGGACCAGCCGCGACACCCGTAGCCGTCAACGCTCCGGCGCAGGGGCAGGCATCGGCCCCCGGGCCGAGGGGTTCGCAGCAGAGCATGACCGGCCGCGACACCCGACCCGTCGACGCTCCGGCGCAGGGGCAGGCATCGGCCGCCAGGCCGATCGGGGTTACTCGGCCGGTGCCCGGCCGAAGGCCGGACCATCGCTACCCCGACCACACGTCCCCCGTTTCCTGATAGCCGCCGACCCGCCGTCGCAGCGAAGCGGGTCAAGGTGGAGCGCCACTGACGCGCGAAGCGCTCGATGGCGACGACCTTGAGGCGCGCAGCGGAGACGGCCACCATCAAGCGGCAGGAAACGGGGAAACCTGCACCCAACAACAAACCCCCACCCACTCCGGCCCCTGAAGTACCCCCAGCACTCACCCCACGTGCGGAGGGCTCGGCTGCATCACACAGCGGCGGTCGACCGGGTTTGGCTACCGACTCATGCGAGCGCCGCGACTGTGCCCCTGGGGCGAAGCGCAGCAGGGTGTGTTCTCTCGGTGTGTTCTCGCCGAGCATGCACCAGCGGTGTGTCCGGGCCTTCGATTGCGTCGTACCTGCTTAGGGTGGGTGCGCGCAGACGAAGGCCCGCTGTCGGGTGCATCACGAACGGAACCAGCGAGTAAACCCCCCGAGTGACAGCGGCGTCTCTGAGGGAGACGTCGCAAACGCCGTCGTAAGCGCGTGAGGTGCACGCGTACACAGCAGGGGGCACCATGTCGGGCCGGAACGGCAACCTCATCGAACCCGGGGCGTACTGGCTGCTTTATGTTGTCTCCTTCAGCGGCGCGCTCCTCCACTGGCGGCTGGGAAACGAGTTCATGGCCGCGGTGTGCGGTGTGGTCGCGCTGCTGAGCGCGTTCCTCATTGGCCGCGTGTGGATCAACGTGGCCCCCCAGGAGCGCTGACCGGCCGCTAGCGCGAACCCCGCGTGTATTCCCACGCGACCTGGGGTGATGATCACCCCGCCCGGCACCCGGTATCGGTGCGTTTGCCCGGTGCACGTGCGGATAGGCTTCCCGGTATGCGTTCATGGTCTGCGCCTGACATCGTCCCCCTGCCGGGTACCGGCGGCCCCCTCCGTATCCACGACACCGCCACCGGGCGGATACGGACGACGACGCCGGGCCCCACCGCGGGGATGTACGCCTGCGGGATCACCCCCTACGACGCCGCCCACCTCGGGCACGCCTTCACCTACCTGACCTTCGACCTGGTCAACCGGGTGTGGCGGGACGCCGGACACGACGTCAACTACGTCCAGAACACCACGGACATCGATGACCCGCTCCTGGAGCGGGCCGAGGCCACGGGCGTCGACTGGCGCGACCTCGCCCACCGCGAGATCGACGTCTTCCGCGAAGACATGGCCGCCCTGTCGATCATCCCCCCGCGCTCCTTCGTAGGTGTCGTGGAGTCGGTCGGCCTCATCAGCGAACTCGCCTCCCGCATCAGTGAGACCGGGGCCGCCTACGAACTCGACGGCGACCTCTACTTCTCCGCCGCCGCGGCGCCCAAGTTCGGTGACATCAGCAATCTCAGCCGCGAGGAGATGCTCGGACTGTTCGGACAGCGCGGCGGCGACCCCGAGCGCGCCGACAAGAAGGACCCGCTCGACTGGCTCCTGTGGAAGGCCGAGCGCCCCGGCGAGCCCTCCTGGGACAGCCCTCTCGGCCGTGGCCGCCCCGGCTGGCACATCGAGTGCAGCGCCATCGCCCTGGACCGGCTCGGCGCCTCCTTCGACCTCAACGGCGGCGGCAGCGACCTGATCTTCCCCCACCACGAGATGGGCGCGGCCGAGACCCGGTGTGCCACAGGTCGACCCAACGCCCACAACCACCTGCACGTGGGCATGGTCGGCCTGAACGGCGAGAAGATGTCCAAGTCCCTGGGCAACCTCGTCTTCGTCTCCAAGCTGCGCGAGGAGGGCGTGGACCCGGCCGTCATCCGCCTGGCCATGCTGCGCCACCACTACCGCGCACCGTGGGACTGGACCGAGTCCGAGCTGCCCGCGGCCACCGAGCGCGCCGAGCGCTGGCGTGCCGCCGTCGCGCTGGACTCCGGCCCGGACGCCGCCCCCGTGCTGGCTCAGGTGCGCGCCGCGCTCGCAGAGGACCTGGACTCGCCCGCCGCGCTGGCGGCCGTGGACGCCTGGGCGGACTCCGCGCTGTCCGAGGGCGGCCCCGAAACCGGCGCGCCCGGCCTGGTGCGCACCACCGTCGACACCCTCCTGGGCGTCAAGTTCTGAGCTAGGATTCGGGGAACCGCGGCCCCGGAACGCCGACCGGGGTCAGTCGCACGACGGGAATCCCGTTGACCGGGTCCGCGCCGATCCGTTCGTAGTCCTCGGTTCCGCCGTCGACGTCGTGGCCGAGCCCCCGCATCAGGGTGTTGGCTGCCGCCGGATACTTCTGCGCGTAGTGGGCCAAAACCCGCCCAGACTCCTCGGGTGACAGCGGAACGGCGGTGCCCCGGCGGCGCCGGTTCCCGACCTGGAACAGCACGCGGGGCTGGCGGACGATGTTGCGGAACCACTGCGAGCGTTCACCGAAGCCTGAGGCCACCAGTACCGTTCCGGTGGTGTGGTTGCCGCCCAGGACCTCCAGAACCGCCTGGCGGGGTTCGCCCGTGCTCCGCCCCTGGTGGGTGAGCAGTACGAACCGGCTCCCCAGCACACCGCCCAGTCCCAGCCGGTAGAGCCAGATCGGAGCGCGGAAAAGCGCACGCTGGAGCGGGTCCTTCGGGGGCTGGATGGACGTCATCGCGTCGACCTTCCTGCGGTGGTGCGGGCACTCCTCCGGAACGGGCCACGGCGTGGTCCCCGGGGCGGGCCCGAGTGTAGCCACGCCGCCAGGGGCCGTCCGGGAGCCACGCCTGTCAGAACGTCAGGGTCACGAACTCCGTGTCGGCCGTGTTGCGCACCACCACCGAAGCCACGTCCTGCGGGACGACTCCGGCGAACCCGTCGGGACGGCTGCCCTCGGCCGCGGCCTCGGCAGTGACCGTCCAGGTGGCGGCGACCTCGGCACGGCCGTCCTCGGTGAGGACGACCACCTCGCACTCCTCACCTTCCGGGATGCCGGTGATGAACGAATCCAGCCGCAGCCCCGAGTCCTCGGGCCCCAGACGCACCGTCGCGCTCGCCCCGGTGTCCGGGTCCTCCTGCGCCGCGACCACGGTGCCTGCCGCCAGCTGGGTCACCTCGCCCTCCTGGGGCTCCGCGGGTGCCAGCACCTGTCCGGCGAGGCCGCCGACCCCGACGAGCACCACCCCGGCGAGGACGGCGGCCAAAGCCAGACGCAGGGCACGGCGGCGGTGCTGCACCCCGCGCTCGGCACCCGCCTGCTCGACGGTGGCATGCACCAGGGACGCACCCCCCTCCGGAGGGGGACCGTCCAGCAAGGCCTCCGGCGGCAGCTCGCCCAGGGTGTCGCGGACGCTGTTAAGCTCGCGCAGCTCCGCCCGGCACGGCTCGCAGCCCGCCAGGTGGGCCTCCAGCACCGCGGCCTCCTGTGCGTTCAGCGTTCCCAGGGCATAGGCTCCCAACAGCTCCGGGTCATGGGCCCCTGAAGTCATCGGGCCACCCCCTTCCCCTGCCGAGTGCGACGGCCGAAACGGCGACGCAGCGCCTGAAGTGCGTGGTAGGAACGTGATTTGACCGTCCCGGGCGGTACCCCGAGTACCTCGGCGGCCTCTGCCACGCTGCGCCTGTGAAAATACACCTCGACCAGGACCGCGCGGTGGTCGGGGGAGAGGCTGTCCAGCGCATCCATCACCACCATCGAGTCCACCACGGAATCGGCGTGGTCGTCCTGCGGTGGCTCGGTGCCGGCAGCGGGGGCCACCTCCGCGGGGCGTGCCTGGACGGCCCGGGCGCGGTCGATGACGATGTTGCGGGCTACGGTCAGCAGCCAGCCGCGCACCGAGCCCTTGGAGTTCGCCAAGACGTCGGGGTTGCGCCAAGCTCGGATGAAGGTCTCCTGGGCGACGTCCTCTGCCGCGGCCCGGTCACCGGTGAGGCGGGTGGCGTAGGCGAGGAGTGCCGCGCCGTGTTCGTTGTAGAGCGAACGGATGAGCGCCTCGTCCTCGGCGCCGCGCCGACGGCGCGAGCCCCACAGCGCCATCCGTCCCTCCCCCCTCGGCGGAATCCGGGACCCAAGCCTTGCGGACTCGGGTCCCGGGCGCAATCCCCTTGGCGGGGCGGGCTCAGTAGCCGCCGTTGGCGCCGTCATCGCCATTGCCGTCGCCGTAATCGGTTCCGCCGTCAGTGCCTTCGCCGTTGTTGTCGTCGTTGGCCGCATCGTCGCGGTCCCCGGCGATCTCACCGGTCGGGGTGACCGCGAACCAGATGTCGTCCACCCCGTGGCCGTTGACGTCGCCGGGCACCTCGTCCTCGGCGAAGCGGTACAGCGCCCAACCGTTCAGGGTCACCTGGGACAGCCTGTTCTCGCGCTCCACCTCGTCGAACAGGGCGGTGTCGAGGCCCTCCTGGAAGGTGAACTCGTCCATGGCCAGGACCGGGGGCCAGGCCTCGGCGCAGTCGTCGAAGCAGGTCGCTTCGGGCGGGTCCGAGGAGTCCTCCTCGAAGCGGTACAGGGTGAAGCCCTCGTCATCGACCAGGATTTCGCCCAGCTCGGGATCCTGCCGCACCTCGAAGCCCTGCGGGCAGTAGCCCTCGGTCCAGGCCTCGTCCTCGGCCTTGGTGCCCAACGGGCTCGCGGCGTGCCAGACGTCCCCCGCGCCCTCGCCGTTGGTGTCACCGGGGGCGGCGTCACCCGCGTGCCGGTACAGCGGCCATCCGCTCAGGGTCACCTGTTCGATGCCGTCCTCGCGGTCGAAGCTGTCCAACCGCTCGTCGCCGCCGGGTATCGACATCTCTTCGGCCGCGGCGACAGGGATCCAGTCCTCGGCGCAGTCTTCGTAGCACTCCGAGGCCTGCTGGTCGGGGGTGTCCTCGTCGAAGCGGTACAGGGTGTGGCCGGCCGCGTCGGTGACCAGTTCGCCGAGGGCCTCGTGGCCGAGCAGCGCCAGGTCCAGGACGCTGTCTGCGGCGTCGGTGCCCTCGTTCTCATTCTCGCTCTCTGCGGGGGGCTGCTCCTGCCGCGGGCCGGCGGCGTAGGGGTCGGTGGCCCCGCAACCGGTGATCAGGGCCAACCCGAGCGCTCCGGCGGCCAGGGGGTAGAACTTCTTCGCACGCATGCTCCGCGTCCTTTCCAAACCTGTACCGGGCTGCGACCAGAATCCGCGGCTGCTGCGTCTCGGCCCGACGTTTCGCTGTCAACTGGTACACGGACGGGGGCGCGGTCCGGTTCAAAAATTCTCCGCGGATTCTTCTCCGGTGGGCCCCGGCCCCCTCAGGGGTCCGAAACTTCCCTGTCCGCTGTGGGCGCGGGGATGGAGCGTTACAGTCATGGTGCGGCGAGACAGTCATGGTGCGGCGAACCGCGTACCCGACCGCGCCGGAACGCTATTTTCAGAGGCGGTGACGTCGTGACGGCGAGGCCGACGCTGTCCCCACGCCTTCATGCTCGCGGCCTGGGTGACCCAGATCTTCCTCATCCCCGCCCTGTTCAACTTCGGTGTCCGAGGGCGCGACCGCCGGGGCCTGCTGGCCCTCGCTGTCACCGCAGTGCTGCTCGCTGGCGTGGCACTGGTCTTCGCGGGCGTCGCCGTGCTGAGTCTGCGCAGGGAGAGCGCGGCCCGATGAGCGGCCCGACATACACGGCCCGACGAACACGGACGGGAATGACGGACCACCGGCTACCGGGATGGGAACCCTGGTTCTGGAGTGGAGGTACGTCCACTTCCGTCCCGATCTTCGGTGACCACCTGTGGCCACGACCTCGCCGAATCGCCACCAAGGGGGTGCGGGGCGTGATGTGATGGCGCCCATGACCACCACTACGACCGGTACCCCAACGCGGCCGAGCGCCGCGGCGGAACTCATCGCGGACTTCGTCTCCACCGGTGGGCGCCTCACCGACCGCGCCGACCTGGCCCAGTTCCTGCGCGATCACCGCCTCGTCACCGAAGGGGCCATCCCCATCACCCTCGCCGACCTCGACGAGGCCGTCACCCTGCGCGACGGCATCCGGGCCCTGCTCGACCGGCACCGGGACCCCGACCCTGAGGCCCTCGGACGCGCTCAGAAGGTCCTGGACGGCCTGCGCGTCACCGTGCGCCTGGAGCCGGCCGAGCAGGTCGAGTCGCCTCTTGCCCCGGCCGTCGTCGATGAGGTCCGTCGAGGACTGGCCCGGATCGCCGGAGCCTGGGCCGCCGTCCTGGCCACGGGGGAGTGGCACCGCCTACGCGACTAGATTGCGCAGCCGCGTCAGCCGCGTCAGCCGCGTCAGCCGCGCAGGCGGGCCAGCGGGCCGGGACGCGGGGTGGCTGCTCGGCGCTGGGTGAGGAACGCGTCCCAACGCTTGGTGATGTCCGCCAACTGGTAGGCGGAGGCAGCGGTCAGCGCCTCCTTTCCCATCCGGACCCGTTCCTCGCGGTTCTCCACCAGTTTCGACATCGCCTCGCCGAGCGCCTTGACGTCTTGCGCGGGGACGAGGAGGCCGTTGCGGCCGTGGTCGATGATCTCCCTCGGTCCGTGCGGGCAGTCGAAACTCACCGCGGGCACCCCCACCGAGAAGGCCTCGATGATGGTCATTCCGAACCCTTCCACCCGGGAGCTCACGGCCAGCAGGGAAGCCTTGGACAGCTCGCCCAGCATGTCGGTGGTCCGGCCCTTCAAACTCACGTGCTCGGACAGGCCCAGGTTCTCCACGGCGTCGCGGAGCTCCTTGTCCTTGTCGCCGCCGCCGTGGATGTGCAGCCGCCACTCGGGATGGTCGGCCACCACTTGGTTGAAGGCCTCCAACAGCAGGGGGTACTGCTTCACCGGGGAGAAGCGCCCTGCCGCGGCGATGATGGGCTGGTCCAGCGTGGACCGGGGAGGCTCGCCCGGTTCCAGCGGATTCGGCAGCGCGGTCAGCCAGTCGTCGGAGGCCCCGAGCAGCTCCTGGTAGGCGGACCGGTCGGTTTCGGTGAGCACGCTCAGACCGTGGAGCTGCGGGTAGGACCACTCGATCGCCTTGCGCACCGACTTCTTGTGCTCGTCCAGGTTGAGGTGCTCCTGGCCGATGGTCAGGAGGTGGGGCGGCGCCCAGGCGGCGATGAGCAGGTTGATCCCGGGCCGGGTCCCGATCACCACGTCCGCCTTGGTTCGGCGCAGGTACCGGCGCAGACCGGTGACCGCCTCAGGCGTGAAGTTCTGGTTCCTGCGCCGCTCGGCATGGGGAATGATCCACTCTGCCTGCCTGGTCCAGCGATCGAGCGCACGCTTGGAGGGGCGCTTCACGACAGGGTCTTCGGTGTCGTCGCTCAGTGGGACGAGGCGGACCCCTTCAGGCGGCTGGAAGAAAGGCTTCTCCCGTCTGCGGACCAGACTGACGATCTCGACGTCGTGGTCCGCCGACAACCCCCGGGCGAGGTTGTAGACGGTACGGATCGTACCGCCCATGGCGTAGCCATTGGCGATGACGAAAGCGATCTTCAAAGCGGCCCCCAGGCCCTACCCCGCGCGGACGGGAAGGACGTCGTCCTCGGCCCCGGGATGGGCGTGCCCTACAGGGCCGACCCGCGCGTACCCCCGTACCGCGCGGTGACGAAACGCCCCGTCCGCCTCATCCCGGTCCGCGAGCCATCACCCGCAACCTACCCCGCGGGGTGATAAAGAGAAGATAACGAAACACCAGGATCGGGTTTTCACCCCGCGGATCCGGGGCCGACACGCGGGCTCAACTCTCGTCGCGGCGGCGCAGGTAGCGCTCGAACTCCTGGGCGATGGCGTCTCCGGTCGCCTCGGGACGTTCCACTGTGTCCTTCGCCTCTTCCAAGCCGCGGACGTAGTCGGCGATGTCCTCGTCCTCTGCGGTGAGCTCGTTGACGCTGGACTCCCACGACACCGACTCCTCGGGCAGGTCGCCCATCGGGACGTCGGCCCCCACGAAGTCCTGGACCCAGCTCAGTAGCGCCAGCGTCGCCTTGGGGCACGGTGGCTGGGCCACGTAGTGCGGGATGGCCGCCCACAGCGACACCGTCTCCAGCCCCACGGAGCTGAAGGTGTCGTGCACGACACCCACGATGCCGGTGGGCCCCGAGTAGGTGGAGGGATCCAGCCCGTGCCGGGTGCCGAGCTCCAGAGGCGAGGCCATGCCCGTCACCGGGATCGGCCTGGTGTGCGGCGCGTCGGCGAGCAGTGAGCCCAGGATCACCGCGCGCTGGACACCCAGTTCACGGGCGATCGCGAGCACGTCGGCGGTGTAGGAGCGCCAGCGCATGTTCGGCTCGGGGCCGGTCACCAGGACGACATCGCGCCGGGAGCCGGGAGGCCGCGCCACCCGGACGCGGGTGGTGGGCCACTCCATCTCCGTCAGCCGCCCTTCGACCACGGACATGCGCGGCCGGGTGACCTGGAAGTCGTAGTAGTCGTCCGGAGCCAGGGCGCACAGCTCGGTGGCGCCCCACTTCTCGGACAGGTGCTCCACAGTGAGGCTCGCTGCCTCACCGGCGTCGTTCCATCCTTCGAACGCCGCCACCATGACAGGCTCGACGAGCTCGCGGTCGAGCTGGATCATGGGCGGCCCCTCCCTGGACGTGGACGACCACCACCCTATGGGCTGCCGCACTTCCCGGGAAACCGTGATGCACGAACCGCTTCCCGAGGCGATCTCAGTCTTTTTGGGACACGGATCTCAAATTCCGAAACTACCGATGGGGTAACCTCGCAAACAGCGACTGACCAGGACACCGCTGTCCCCGGACGCCCCACCCAGCCCCGCGCCGTGGGTCGCCCCAGTGCCAGGTTTCACCGGGGACCACTGGGCCGACGCGGTGCCTCGACACTAGAGTTGCTGAACATGAGAGATCGACGGACATTCCGTGATGCACTGTCCCAGCGAGTGGTCGTGGCGGACGGGGCGATGGGCACCATGCTCCAAGCGCACGATCTCGACCTCGACCAGTTCGAAGGGCACGAGGGTCTCAACGACATCCTCAACCTCACTCGGCCCGACATCGTGGCCGACACCCACGCTGCCTTTTTCGAGGTCGGCTCCGACTGTGTGGAGACCAACACCTTCTCCGCCAACTACGGAGGCCTGTTCGAGTACGGCATCGAGGAACGCACCCACGAGATCGCCGAGGCCGGCGCCCGTCTCGCCCGCGAGAGCGCCGACGCCTACTCCATCCCCGACCACCCCCGCTACGTACTGGGGTCGATGGGCCCCGGAACCCGGCTTCCGACCCTGGGCCACGCCCCCTACACGTTTCTGCGCGACTACTACGAGCAGAGCACGCTCGGCCTCATCGACGGCGGCTCCGACGCCATCCTGATCGAGACGTGCCAGGACCTGCTCCAGGTCAAGTCGGCCGTGGTCGGTGCCGTGCGCGCCCGTAAGGCACGAGGTAAGGACGTGCCGATCATCGCCCAGGTCAGTATCGAGACCAACGGCACGATGCTCATGGGTTCGGAGATCGGCGCCGCCCTCACCTCCCTCGCCCCCCTGGGCATCGACGTCATCGGGCTCAACTGCTCCACCGGCCCCGCCGAGATGAGCGAGCACCTGCGCTACCTGTCGCACCACTCGCCCATCCCCATCTCGGTGATGCCCAACGCCGGCCTGCCGGAGCTGGGACCGAACGGCGCGGTCTACAACCTCTCCCCGGAGGAGCTGACCGACGCCCACGACACCTTCACCGCCGAGTTCGGGCTCAGCCTGGTCGGCGGCTGCTGCGGTACCACCCCCGAGCACCTGCGGCAGGTCGTCGAGCGGGTGCAGGGCCGCGGCATCAAGAACCGCAACCCGCTGGTCGAGGCCGCAGCCTCATCCCTGTACCAGAGCGTCCCCTTCCGCCAGGACGCCAGCTACTTGGCGGTCGGCGAGCGCACCAACGCCAACGGTTCCAAGAAGTTCCGCGAGGCCATGATCGCGGAGGACTGGGACAGCTGCGTGGAGATCGCCCGCGACCAGATCCGCGACGGCGCCCACGTGCTGGACCTCAACGTCGACTATGTGGGCCGCGACGGTGAGCGCGACATGCGCGAGCTCGCCTCCCGCTTCGCCACCGCTTCCACCCTGCCGATCATGCTGGACTCCACGGAGCCCCCGGTTTTGGAGGCCGGCCTGGAGCAGCTGGGCGGCCGCGCGGTGATCAACTCGGTCAACTACGAGGACGGCGACGGCCCCGACTCCCGGTTCACCCGCATCATGGAGTTGGTCTCCGAACACGGCGCCGCCGTGGTCGGCCTGTGCATCGACGAAGAGGGCCAGGCCCGTACCGCCGAGTGGAAGGTGCGGGTGGCCAGCCGCCTCATCGACGAGATCACCGGTGACTGGGGATTGAACACCGGCGACATCGTCATCGACTGCCTCACCTTCCCCATCACCACGGGCCAAGAGGAGACCCGCAAGGACGGAATCGAGACGCTCGAGGCCATCCGCGAGCTCAAGTCCCGCTACCCGGAGGTGCAGACCACCCTGGGGCTGTCCAACCTGTCCTTCGGCGTCAACCCGGCCGCCCGGATCGTGCTGAACTCGGTGTTCCTGCACGAGGCGGTCCAGGTGGGCCTGGACTCGGCGATCGTGCACGCCTCCAAGATCGTGCCGATGAACCAGATCCCCGAGGATCAGCGCAAGATCGCCCTCGACCTCATCTACGACCGCCGCGAGGGCGACTACGACCCGCTCTCCGAGTTCATCGACATGTTCCAGGGGGTCGATGCCAAGGCGTTGAAGGCCTCGCGGGCCGAGGAGTTGGCCGCCCTGCCCCTGTGGGAGCGGCTCGAGCGGCGGATCATCGACGGTGAGATGACCGGTATCGAGGCGGACCTGGACGAGGCGCTCCTGGAGCGCCCCGCCCTGGCGATCGTCAACGACACCCTGCTGGCGGGTATGAAGACCGTCGGTGAGCTGTTCGGCTCCGGCCAGATGCAGCTGCCGTTCGTCCTCAAGTCCGCCGAGGTGATGAAGGGCGCTGTCGCCTACCTCGAACCGCACATGGAGAAGGCCGACGACGACGGCAAGGGCCGGATCGTGCTCGCCACCGTCAAGGGCGACGTCCACGACATCGGCAAGAACCTCGTCGACATCATCCTGTCCAACAACGGTTACGAGGTCGTCAACCTCGGTATCAAGCAGCCGGTGTCGGCGATCCTGGACGCCGCGGAGACCAACAGGGCCGACGTGATCGGCATGTCCGGCCTGCTGGTCAAGTCCACGGTGATCATGAAGGAGAACCTCGAGGAGATGAACACGCGGGGCATCTCCGAGCGCTTCCCGGTGCTCCTCGGCGGTGCCGCGCTCACCCGCTCCTACGTGGAGCAGGACCTGGCCGACATGTTCGGCGGGCACGTGCGCTACGCCAAGGACGCCTTCGAAGGCCTGCGCCTGATGGACACCTTCATGGCGGTCAAGCGCGGCGACGAGGGCGCCGAACTCCCCGAGCTGCGCCAGCGCAAGGTCCGCAAGGGCGCCACCCTGAAGGTCACCGAACCTGAGGACATGCCCGCCCGCAGTGACGTGTCCACCACCAACCGGGTGCCGGAGCCGCCGTTCTGGGGCGACCGGATCAGCAAGGGCATCCCGTTGGCGGACTACACCGCCTTCCTGGACGAGCGCGCCATTTTCATGGGGCAGTGGGGGCTCAAGGGCACCCGCGGCGGCAAGGGCCCCAGCTATGAGGAGCTCGTGGAGACCGAAGGCCGCCCGCGCATGCGGATGTGGCTGGACCGGATCCAGACCGATGGCCTCTTGGAGGCCGCGGTCGTGCACGGCCACTACCCTTGCTACAGCGAGGGCGACGACCTGGTCGTGCTGGACGAGGACAAGACGACCGAACGCACCCGGTTCACCTTCCCGCGCCAGCGCCGCGACCGGCACCTGTGCCTGTCCGACTTCTTCCGGCCCAAGGAGTCGGGGGAGCTGGACGTGGTGTCCTTCCAGGTCGTGACGGTGGGTTCGGCGATCAGCCGGGCCACCGCGGAGCTGTTCGAGAAGAACGCCTACCGGGACTACCTCGAACTGCACGGGCTGTCCGTGCAGCTGACCGAGGCCCTGGCCGAGTACTGGCACACCCGGGTCCGCGCCGAGCTGGGCTTCGCGGGTGAGGACCCCGCCGAGCTGGACGCCTTCTTCAAGCTCGGCTACCGGGGGGCGCGCTTCTCCTTGGGTTACGGGGCCTGCCCCGACCTGGAGGACCGGGCCAAGATCACGAGGCTGCTGGAGCCGGAGCGGGTGGGGGTGTCGTTGTCCGAGGAGTTCCAGCTTGTTCCGGAACAGGCCACCGACGCGATCGTCATCCATCACCCTGAGGCGACATACTTCAACGTCTGACCAGCCCCGAGGTCGTGGAGGCCCCACCGGTGCCCGGCGCCGGTGGGGCCTCCCGCTGTGGGGACCAGTCACACCACCAGTCACATCACGAGTCGAGATGAGCGAATTGAGCACTGTGAGTTCCGAACTGCCCGAGCCCTCTGAGACGGGGGAGCGCTGCCTTCAGGCGGTGCTGCTGGACATGGACGGCACCCTCATCGAGAGCGAGCACCTCTGGGGGGAGGCTGAGGCCGAACTGGTCGCCGAGCTGGGCGGGGAGTGGACCGCCGACGACCACCAGGCCAACGTCGGCAGCGCCGCGGAACCGGTCGGCCGGTACATCATCGAGCTGACCGGGGCGGACCACCTCACCCCGCGTGAGGTCGCCGACCGCCTCTACTCCCGGTTCCTACGCAAGCTGGAGGGCGGGGCCGAGGTACGGCCCGGGGCCAAGGAGCTGGTCTCGATGCTGTCCGGTGCGGGTGTGCCGGTCGCCCTGGTCACCTCCACTGAGCGCGAACTTGTGGAGACCGCGATCTCGGGTATCGGGTTGGCGAGCTTCGTCGACTCGGTCGCCGGTGACGAGGTGGCCGCGAACAAGCCCGACCCCGACCCCTACGTCAGGGCCGCCAGGCGTCTCGGCGTGGCCCCGGAGCGCTGCGTGGCCGTCGAGGACTCGGTTGTCGGGGTTGCCTCCGCGGCGGACGCCGGCTGTGTCACGATCGCCGTCCCCAACCACGTGGAGATCCCGCCCCGCGAGGGTGTCGTCCTCCGCGACAGTCTGGTGGGGGTGGACCTGGACTGGTTGGAGTCGTTGGTCGCCGAGCGCTCTGGTGCGAGCAGCGCTGGTTGACGTCCTCCCCGTCGTGAGCGACAGGGAGACCGACCCGCTCTCACGGGCGGGTGGTGCCCGCGCCTCACGGCGCGCGGTTCCTGTTTCACCGGCCGGCGCCGGAAAACGAGACCCCGGTCTTACCTGGCCTACGCAGGCGTTTAACGTCTCCGCCCGCCCGGCGGCGACACGGCGACAAGCTTGGTTATCACCCGCCACCAGCACAGAAAGTACACAACCACAAGCCCACTGTGTAAATCAGATCCGATTCTCCACCCGCGTAAACGCCGGAGCACTCTCGGACAGGATCAGGTAGCGCGAAGTACCGGGGAGGACTCCGGGTGCCGTGGCGCCGCGCCGGGTAGCGTGGAAGTGAGGAGCTTCGTGCCCGGACACCCCGAGGAGTCAACCTAGGGGATGAGCCGGATGTGAGTCTGGGCGCGGGATGGGAGACTGGTCGTATGCCTGACACTCTGACTATGACGACCGGCCTCACGCTGGGGGCCGCCCTGGCCGCCGTCGGCCTGATCATCTCCTTCTTCGTGTGGCGCCGGAAGGGACTGGCCTACGGACTCCGTGGCGTGTCGTGGTCTCTGTTGCCGCTGGTCGCAGGATTGCTCGGGTTGATGAACATCCTCTGGCAGACCGTGGTCGGCATCGTCGGCATCCTGGTGGGGCTCATGTTCAACCCGTTGGTCTGGGCCGGTGTGCTGCTGGCCGGACTGATGGTGGTCCTGTACGTGGCCTCGGGTTTCATGAAGAGCAGGGGTATCGGTGTGAAGCCGGGCGCCAGGCCGCAGGACAAGGCCCAGCCCGAGGGTGCGCCCGCCGCGGCCGAGTCCGGGCAGCCCGCCGCCGGGCAGGTGAACGCGCCCCAGCCGAAGCAGGCCAAGAAGGGCGACGGGGACGACAACTTCGACGACATCGAGGCACTGCTGCGAAAGCACGGCATCGAGTAGGCGCCTTCCACACAGCGAGCCCCAAGAGTCGAATAAGAGCCATGAGGGCGGTCCCGCTTCGGTGGGGCCGCCCTCAAGGCGTGTATCACGCTGCGGATTCATGCCAACACGTTCTGATTCATAGCACTTGCCATAGTCAGGCTTAATGGTGGCGAAGCTGGTGAAGAGCTTCCCCTATCGTTGTCGAGGGCTGAAACCTCGTCTCCGTCGCAGCTCAACCCTTGTCATCCGATGAATACGAAGTTTGGGCCTTTAGTCTTCGTATGGGTTTTTTGTTAGCTTTCGTTACGATTCGGCCACATGGCCAGGGTTTGGACGACGGGCGCTCAGGCGGCGAGTAAGTTAGTCGCTATGTAACATCCCGGGCGGAACGGTCCGCGTGTGTGTCCAACATCTCTTTCGATGTGGGCGCCCCGTGTGCCAGCGCCGACGTGACGGGTCACCCTCCCGCTGTGTCGGCCGAACGCCCACGCCAGCCAGTGTCGAGAACCGACCGGCCCCACTGCGAGACTCGGGCGGGTGATCCCCCGGAAGGCTCACACGTGGGTTCAGTCCCCTCGGCCAGAAGCGTACGAGTGGAGAGTGGTGGCCTGATGAGCGCGCCCTCGCATGCCCCTGGGGCGGCCGAAGCGGTCGACCCGGACAACGGTGCGTCGGCCTCGGGTCGCAACGACGCCGAGAACCGTTCCCTGCGCCAGATCGCCTGGCAACGGCTGCGGCGCGACAGGGTCGCCATGGTTTCCGGCGTGGTCGTGGTCCTGCTCATCCTGGCGGCGCTCTTCGCGCCCCTCCTGGTCAAGTGGTTCGGTCACCCGCCCACCCAGTTCCACCAGGACCTGATCAACCCGGGCTCCCGGATGCCCTACGTCGACCCCGACAACCCCGAACTGGGCAGCGACCGCTGGGGCGGCATGAGCGGAGAGCACCTGCTCGGCGTCGAGCCGACCACGGGCCGCGACCTCTTCAGCCGCATCCTCTACGGCGCCCAGATCTCCCTGCTCGTCGCCTTCCTGGCCACGCTGCTCTGCGTCTTCCTCGGCACGGTCCTCGGCATCATCGCCGGGTACATGGGCGGCTGGGTCGACACCGTCATCAGCCGGGCCATGGACATCTTCCTGGCCTTCCCCCTGGTGCTCTTCGCGATCGCCCTCGTCGGCGTCATCCCCGAAGGCGTCCTCGGCCTCACCGGCAACGGGCTCAGAATCGGCGTCATCGTCTTCATCATCGGGTTCTTCAACTGGCCCTACATCGCCCGCATCGTCCGCGGACAGACCCTCGCGCTCCGCGAGCGGGAGTTCGTCGAAGCGGCCAAGAGCCTGGGCGCCAGCAACCGGCACATCCTCGTCAAGGAGATCCTGCCGAACCTGATCACGCCGATCATCGTCTACTCCACGCTCCTGATCCCCACGAACATCCTGTTCGAGGCGGCCCTGAGCTTCCTGGGAGTCGGGATCAACCCGCCCACCCCCAGCTGGGGCAAGATGCTCGCCGAAGCGGTGCCGTTCTACCAGCAGGCGCCCTACTTCATCATCTTCCCGGGCCTGGCCATCTTCATCACCGTGCTGGCGTTCAACCTGTTCGGCGACGGACTGCGAGACGCCTTCGATCCCCGGACCTCGGACTGACCCGCGTTCGTGCGGGGCGGCGACACCCACCCCGCGCGGACGTGGATCTACCCGCTGGGTCCAACCCATCCCCACCACCCGGTTCGAAAGAGGTAGTTCCTTGCGGAAACGCACTCTCGGCTTCGTCGCGTTCGGCGCGACGGCGTCCCTCTTCCTGTCCGCCTGCGGCGGTGCCGCCACCGGCGGCGGCGACTCGGAGGGCACCTTCGACCTCGGCTCCACCGAGATCGTCAATCCGTCCGAGGAGACCGGCGGCACGCTGAAGTACGCCTCTGAGGCAGACTTCGACTCCGCCGACCCCGGCAACACCTACTACGGGTGGAGTTGGAACTTCCAGCGCTACTACGCGCGGACGCTCCTGGCCTTCAACCCGGAGCCGGGCGAGGCCGCCACCGAGCTGATCCCCGACATGGCCGTGGACCTCCCCGAGCCCAACGATGACTTCACCGAGTGGACCATCGAGATCCAAGAGGGCCTCAAGTACGAGGACGGCACGGAGATCACGGCCGAGGACATCAAGTACGGCATCGCCCGGTCCAACTTCAATGGCGGCGTCTTCACCCAGGGCCCGCAGTACTTCGCGGCCCACCTGGACCAGGACGAGCACGACGTCTACGAGGGCGCGGACCCGCTCGAGGGCTTCGACTCCATCGAGACCCCGGACGACCACACCCTGGTCTTCCACCTCAACGATTCCTTCTCCGAGTTCCCGAACGTCCTGACCCAGGTGCAGACCGCCCCGGTTCCGATGGACGCCGACCGCGGTGAGCTCTACCAGGAGAACGTCGTCTCTTCCGGCCCGTACAAGTTCGACGGCTCCTACGAGCCCGGCGTGCAGCTGAACCTCGAGCGCAACGAGCACTGGGACCCCGACACCGACTCCGTGCGCCCGGCCCTGCCGGACCGTGTCGAGCTTGAGATCGGCGTCGGCCAGGACGAGATCGACGAGCGCCTGGTCAGCGGTGAGCTCGACGTCGACGCCCGCGGTACCGGTGTCGGCCCGGCCATGCACTCCCGTCTCCTCGAGGACGAGAACGAGCAGGGCAACCTGGACAACCCGTACAGCGGCGCCCTGCGCTACGTGAACATCCACACCCCGATCATCGAGGACGTGGCCTGCCGCCAGGCGATCATGTACGCGGCCGACCGCGACAGCATGTGGCGCGCTTGGGGAGGCGAGCCCGGCGGCGACATCGCCACCAACCTGCTGCCCCCGGCCATCCCGGGCGCCAACAACGAGTCGGACCTCTACCCGTCCGAGGACGACAACGGTGACCTCGAGGCGGCTGAGACCAAGCTCGAGGAGTGCGGCGAGGAGGACGGCTTCAGCACCACCATCGCCGTCCGAGCCGAGAGCGAGACGGACGTCCTGACCGCCGAGTCCCTGCAGGAGTCCCTGGCCCGCGTCGACATCGACGTGAGCATCGAGCAGTTCCCCACCGCCGACTTCTTCGGCCAGTACGCCGGTTCGCAGGACTACGTCCGTGAGAACGACATCGGCATGAGCGTCTCGGGCTGGGGCCCGGACTGGCCGACCGGCTTCGGCTTCGCCAACAAGATCACGCACGGCGACGCGATCATGGAGACCGGCAACTTCAACACCGCCGAGCTCGACGACCCCGAGGTCAACGACCTCTGGGACCAGGCCCTGGGCACCGAGGACCCGGACGAGCGCGCTGACATCTACGAGCGGATCGACACCCTCGTTATGGAGAACGCCGTCATCCTGCCGGTGGTCTTCGACAAGTCGCTGCTGTACCGCAACGACGACCTCACCAACGTCTACTACCAGCCCGCGTACATGATGTACGACTTCATGCCGCTGGGCGTGGACCGGGACTAGTTTCCCCAAGCCAGCCTGAACTAGTACGAGAAGGCAGGTGAAAGCGGCGGGACCCACGGTCTTGCGTGGGCCCCGCCGCCGACCGCGATGCTGAACTATATTCTTCGCCGCCTTGGTGCGGGTCTCTTGCTTCTCGCCGTCGTCACGGCGGTGACCTTCTGGATCTTCTACGTCCTGCCCCGGTGGGCGGGCGTCACCCCGCAGGGCATGGCGACGTTGTACGTGGGCCAGGCGCCCACCCAGGAGGCGCTCGACGCCACCGTGGACCGCCTCGGCCTCGACCAGCCCATCGCGGTCCAGTTCTACGAGTTCGTGCGCGGCATCCTCGTCGGCCAGCAGTTCACCTTCGGCCGGGAGACCGTGGAGTGCGCGGCCCCGTGCCTCGGTTACTCCTTCACCACGAACACACCGGTGCTGCCCCAGCTCCTGGACCGCCTCCCGGTCACCCTGTCCCTCGGCATCGGCGCCGCGGTGATCTGGGTCGTCGGCGGCGTGTCGGTCGGTGTCCTCTCCGCGGTCAAGAGGGGCAGCCTCTTCGACCGCCTGGCCATGGGTACCGCCCTCGTCGGGGTGTCCCTGCCGATCTACTTCACCGGTCTGCTGGCCCTCTCCTTCCTGGTCCACCAGTGGGGACTGTTCCCGGTGTCGCGCTACGTCCCGTTCACCGAGGACCCGGTGTCCTGGTTCCAGGTCATGCTCCTGCCCTGGGTGACTCTGGCGTTCCTGCACGCCGCCCAGTACGCGCGGCAGACCCGGGCGGGCATGCTGGAGACCCTCAACGAGGATTACATCCGCACTGCTCGGGCCAAGGGGTTGAGCGAGCGGAAGGTGATCTTCAAGCACGCCCTCCGTCCCACCCTGACCCCGATCGTCACCATCCTGGGTCTGGACATCGGCATGGTCCTGGGCGGCGCGATCCTCACCGAGAAGGTGTTCTCCCTCAACGGCGTGGGCGCCTACGCGATCGACTCGATCATCGCGAAGGACCTGCCGGTCGTCCTGGGCGTCACGCTCATGGGCGCGGTGTTCGTCGTCGTCTGCAACCTGGTCGTCGACCTGCTCTACCCGGTCGTCGACCCCCGTGTGCGGATCGCCAATTAGCGCCCGCCGGCGCGACTCCAGACCAGCTCTACCGAAGGAAAAGTGACATGGCCTCGACCGGACCGGCATCCGCTGCCTCTGACGCAGTGGTGCGCGTGGACGACCTGCGGGTGACCTTCCCGACCTTGGACGGCGACGTCAACGCGGTGAAGGGCCTCTCCTTCGAGGTGCCCGCGGGCGGTGCCCTGGGCATCGTCGGTGAGTCGGGTTCGGGCAAGAGCGTGACCTCGATGGCCCTGATGGGCCTGCACCGGGGCAGCCGCGCCCAGATCACCGGCGCCATCGAGGTGGCCGGGCAGGACGTGGTGACCGCCAGCGACAAGAAGCTGCGCTCGATGCGCGGCAACGACATCGCGATGGTCTTCCAGGACCCGATGCAGTCGCTGCACCCGCAGTACACGATCGGCAACCAGCTGGTCGAGGCATACACGGTCCACCACCCCAAGACCTCCAAGGCCGAGGCGCGCGAGCGCGCGGTCGAGGCCCTGGACCGGGTCGGTATCCCCGACGCCGCCAAGCGGGTGAACTCCTACCCGCACGAGTTCTCCGGCGGCATGCGCCAGCGCGTGGTCATCGCGATGGGCCTGATGTGCGATCCCAAGGTTCTGCTCGCCGACGAGCCGACCACAGCCCTGGATGTCACCGTGCAGGCACGCATCCTCGACCTGCTGGACGAGCTGCGCCGCGAACTCAACATGGCGCTGATCCTGGTCTCGCACGACCTGGCCGTGGTGGCCGGCTCCGTGGACGAGGTCGTGGTGATGCGGCACGGCCAGGCGGTGGAGCGCGGTGACGTGCGCCAGGTGCTCTCGGCACCCGAGCATCCCTACACTCGGGCGCTGCTGGCCGCGGTGCCCCGCGTGGAGGTGTCCCGTGCCGAGCGGCGTGCCCAGGACCGCGCCGAGCGCGTGGAGCGGGAGAAGCGCACCGGCGCCGTCACCGAGCCGGGCGACTTCCAGGCTTTCACGCCCGTCGGCCGGGAGGGGGAAGAGCCGCTTCTGCGCGTCCAGGACGTGTCGCAGCGCTTCAAGGTCCGGGGCGGCCTGTGGGGCCGTGCGAGCGACTTCTGGGCGGTCAAGGGCGTCAGCTTCGACCTGTACCGGGGCGAGACCCTCGGTATCGTCGGTGAATCCGGGTCGGGCAAGAGCACCCTCTCACGCATGGTCATGCGGTTGCTGGAGCCCACCGAAGGCACCGTGGAATTCGAGGGCACGGACATCACGCACATGGCCGAGCGGGAGCTCCGGCCCCTGCGCAAGGACGTGCAGATGGTGTTCCAGAACCCCTACTCCTCGCTGAACCCGCGCCTGACCATCGGCGAGAGCATCGGTACCGCCTTGAAGGTCCAAGGTGAGAAGAACGGCAAGAAGATCCGGAGCCGGGTCCAGGAGCTCTTGGAGCGGGTGGGCCTGGAGCCCAACCACTACAACCGGTTCCCGCACGCCTTCTCCGGTGGCCAGCGCCAGCGCATCGCCATCGCCCGGGCTCTCATCCTCAAGCCCAAGCTCATCATCTGCGACGAGCCGGTCTCCGCGCTGGACGTGTCCACGCAGGACCAGGTGCTGCGCCTGCTCTCGGAGCTGCAGGACGACTTCGGTCTGACCTTCATCTTCGTCGCCCACGACCTGGCCGTGGTCCGCCAGGTCAGCGACCGCGTCGCGGTCATGCGCAAGGGCGAGATCGTGGAGATGGGCGACAGCGACGCGGTGTACGAGAGCCCGCAGAGCGACTACACCAGCCAGCTGCTCACCGCTGCCCCGGTGCTCGACCCGGACGAGGCCCGCGGCCTGCGGGCCGAGCGCGTCGCACGGCGCGTCGCCGAGGCCGGTGTCTAGGGCCGAAGGCCCTTTTCCGCAGCCCCGTCCGGCTCTGAGACACATAAGGCCCCGTCCGCTGCGAACCCGCGCTTGGGTTCCAACTGGCGGGGCAATGTGCTTTTCGAGATCCCGGTGGACCTGGTATATCGGTGATCATTGTCCGGTATTTCGGTGCCGGTGGTCCCGGGCCAGACGAGGATGGCTCACCCCGGTGCTTGGGTTGCCCTTCTTGGGGTGGGTTGCCTCTCTGGGTTGGGGTGTCCTCCTTTCCCGCCGCGTGATTGTGGCCGTCTCCGCTGCGCGCGTCAAGGTCGTCGCCATCGAGCGCTTCGCGCGTCAACGGCGCTCCACCTTGACCCGCTCCGCTGCGACGGCGGGTTGGCGGCTATCGGGAAAGGGGGACGGGTGGTCGAGGTCCATGCCATTTCGTGCTTCGCCCGAAAACGGATTCTGTCGGCCTGGCGGCCGATCCCTGCCACGCCGCCGGAGCGTTGACGCCTGGCGGTGTCGCGGCCGGTCAATGTGGGAGGCGAGCCCCTCCCGGTGTGCCTTTTCCCGATGATCTTGCTACCAGAGTCAATTTCGGCGCCGAGATTGCTACTGGTAGCAAGATCATTCCCACGAAGGCCTGAATTTGCCCGCTTTGCCCAAGAACGCGCACAGGGGATGCGTGCTCCTTTCCTGGAAGGCTTGCCTTTGGGGCTAGAAAGGGCGATGCAGGGTGGCCGGGTAAGTGTCTTATCACCCCGGGGTTAGATCCTTTCTGTTCCTTTCTTGGTATCCTTAGGGTATGACTTCTTCTTTCGGGCAGGGCGGGAATGCGGCGGGAAACACCCCCGCCGTGGCCGCTACGCGTGCTGCCCGAGAGAACATTGCCTCGGAAATGGCGGAGGTGCCGCCGACGGGTGCGGCTGGTGAGGTCCTGGATGTGATCTCGCAGGTCTTCGAGGACTTCGACCAGGCCCAGCTGCAGATGCTGCTGCGTCTGGCGCAGCTGGAGGCGGCCGGGACGTTGTTGGAGGCGGGTGGGCAGAGGTCGGTGCAGAACTGGCTGATCCACTCGGTGGGGATGGCCCCGGGTGAGGCCAACGGGCGCGCCGAGCTGGCCCGCCGGTTGTTCGCTCAGGAGTTGCCCGCCACCCGCGAAGGCCTGGACTCGGGGTTGCTGTCGATCGGTGAGGCGGTGGCGGTGTGCCGGACCGCTGACAAGGCCGTGGACAAGCGCAACACCAAGGACTGCCCGGACGCTGGTAGGTTCCGGCGGATGGTGGAGGCCGGGATCTTGGCCTCCAAAGCCAAGGAGCCGGCGATGTCGACCTCCGACATCGCCCGGCTGGGCCGGGAGCTGCTGGCCCAGTACAACCCGGCGGTGGTGGAGGAGCAGTACCAGGCCGCCTTCGACGCCCGTGGTGCACGCCTGGTGCGCACCTTCGATGCCACGTTCATGTTCGAGGCCTGGGGTCCGGGTGAGCACGCCGAGGAGTTCCAGTGCGTGCTCAAGGCCCACGAGTCGGACTATGACCCCGAGAAGCTGCACGTGTCGGCTTCGGAGCGCATGTATGACGCGTTCATGAACCTGGTCCGGTCCGCCCAGAACCCCACCGAGAGCGCCGGGGGTGCCGAGGGGCAGGCCGAAGACGGGGTCGGGGATGGCAAGCGCGGTCAGGGTCGCAAGCGTGCTGCGGTGGCGATGATCAACATCATGGTGCCCCTGCCCACCTTCCTCGGCCTCCAGGCCGAGGGCGACGGCAAAGCTGCTGGCCCGGCGGTGACGCAGGACGGGCAGGTGGTCTCCATGGCCGCGATCCGTGCCCTGGCCCCCAACAGTGTGCTGCGCCGGATGATCACCTCCCCCAAGGGCGACCGGGTGCTGGACGTGGGCCGCACCCAGCGCGATGCCACGGGTGCTCTGCGGGATTCGGGGATGTTCGGTCACACCACCTGCGCCTGGCCCCAGGGCTGCAACTTCCCGGCCAGCGGGTCGGAGGCCGACCACAAGCAGAGCTTCTCCGCCGGTGGGTCCACCAGCGCGGACAACATTCAGCCACTCTGCTCGGACCACAACCGGCTCAAGTACCGGAGGGAGACCAACCCCGACCAGTCCACCTGGCAGGGCCGCCCCTCCCACCGCAACCGCAGCAACAAGGGGGAGGACTCGGACGGGGACCCGGAGCCAGCCCAACCCCCTTCCTGGAGTCACGGTCACCCTCGTTTTTGACTCCAACTAGGGGGTTCACCACACACCCACCTCAACCCAACCCGCCCCGGTGTTTCGCGCTGCCCACCGTGACCGGCCGCGACACCCTCAACCGGTGTGCTCCGGCGCAGTGGCCCACCGGCCGAAGGCCGCGCTGTTCGGGGTCCGCTGCCCACAGTGACCGGCCGCGACACCCGACCCGTCAACGCTCCGGCGCAGGGGTAGGCATCGGCCGCCAGGCCGAGGGGGGGGTTACCCGGCCGAAGGCCGTGTTGGTCCCGCTCAGGCCTCGACCACGCGTCCCCCTTTCCCGATAGCCGCCAACCCGCCGTCGTAGCGGAGCGGGTCAAGGTGGAGCGCCACTGACGCGCGAAGCGCTCGATGGCGACGACCTTGAGGCGCGCAGCGGAGACGGCCACCATCGGGCGGCGGGAAAGGAGGACACCCCAGCGCAGAAGACAACCCCCGAACCCTCCATGCACCCATTGAGATTCACGGCCATCCGGTCTCCGGTCTCCGGCGTTCCGCTCTCTGGCCATCCGGCCGTGTGCGTCAACAGGAAATTGCTTCGGTTCCGGTCAGTCTGGCTGTTCGCGCAGGTAGGTGAGGACAGCCATCACCCGGCGGTCCACGTCGGTGCCGTCCGGGGGTAGGTCGAGCTTGGCGAGGATGTTGCCGATGTGCTTGCCGACGGTCGGTTCGGAGACCACCAGCTCCTGGGCGATCCGTGTGTTGGAGTGCCCCTCGGCGACCAGGGCGAGGACCTCCCGCTCGCGTTCGGAGAGCCGTTCGAGCGGGGTGCTGCGGCGGCGCACGAGCTGGCGGACCACAGCCGGGTCGATGACCGTGCCGCCCTCGTGCACCCGGCGCAGGGTTTCGGCGAAGTCGGCGACGTCCACCACGCGCTCCTTGAGCACGTAGCCGATGCCCCGCCCGTCCTGGGAGTCCAGGAGCTCCGACGCGTAGCTGGACTCGACGTACTGGCTCAGCGCCACCACAGGGAGCTCGGGCCGGTCGCGGCGCATCCGGACGGCGGCGCGCAGGCCCTCGTCACTGAAGTCCGGCGGCATCCGGATGTCGGTGACCACGAGGTCGGGCCCGTACTGGTCGACCGCCTCCAGCAGGGCTTCAGCGTCCCCGACCGCCGATTCGACCTCGAAGCCGAACCGGTGGAGGAGACCGGCCAGGCCCTCGCGCAGGAGGGCGCCGTCCTCGGCTAGGACTACTCGGATGCTGGTTGGCAAGGGATCTCCGCTCGCAGCCGTGTGGGCCCGCCGGGCGGGCTCGACAGCCAGATTCGGCCGCCGACGACGGCGACCCGGTCGGCCAGGCCGGTCAGTCCCGTGCCCCCGTCGGGGTCGGCGCCGCCCCGGCCATCGTCGGTGGTCTCGACGACAAGCGTGTCACCGTCGAGGGAGGCGTTCAACCGGACCTCGGTGGCCTCGGCGTGCTTGGCGACGTTGCTCAGTGTCTCGGACGCCACGTAGTAGGCGGTGCTCTCCACGTGTGACGGCAAGCGCCGGGGCAGGTCCACGCGGGTGCGGACGGGGACGGCGGAACGGTCGGCCAGCTCGGGGAGGGCGGCGGGCAGGCCCCGGTCGCTGAGGACTTTGGGGTGGATTCCGCGGATGATCTCGCGCAGGGACCCGATGACCTCCTTTGCCTGGCCGTGCACCGAGGCGAGGGTCCGTTCCATGTCGCTGCCGGGAGGGGCGTCCATGCGGGCCAGCCCCACCTGCATGGCCAAGGAGATGAGCTGCTGCTGGGCCCCGTCGTGCAGGTCGCGCTCGATGCGTCGGCGTTCGGTCTCGAAGGCGTCCACCAGGCGGGCACGTGAACGGGTGACCTCGACGAGCTCGGAGCGCAGCTCTTCGGTGTCGCGTCCGCCGAGCAGGGTGCGGGACAGGGATGCGTGCGCGCCGACGGTCAGGGCCAAGGCGTAGGGGGAGGCTAGGAGCAGGGCAGCGCCGGGTGGGACCAGGACCAGGGCGGTCACGGGGTCGTCGACTTGCCACGGGCCCAGGGCCATGGTCTCCCCGAAGGCGGTAATGACCGGTCCCAGGGCGAGGAAGGCGCCCATGCCCACGAAGAGGAACAGCAGGGCGTAGGCGATCGGGTCGATGACCAGGGTGAGCAGGGCCAGGTAGGCGAACTCCCGCCAGGTCGCGGCCTCGGTGTAGCGCACGCGCAGCCAGCCGAACAGCCCGGGCCCGGCAGTCCGGTGCCCGCTGGCGACGGGCGGGTGGACCAGCCGCAGCCGCCACCGTTCGACGCCCGCGAGGGCGATCGCGACGAGCGGACCGCAGATGAGCGTCAGCAGGACGACCATCAGCAGGAGGGCGGCGGCGATCCACATCTCCTGGGGGTCGCGCTGGGCCGATCCGAGGGCCTCACCCGCGATGACCAGGGGAGCCAGGATCGGGGTCATCACGAAGCTGGCCGCGACCCCGACCAGCAGGGTCGACGCCAAGTGGCCCAGACTCCGCCACGGCCAGGAGGATCGCAGGAAACGCCGTCGGCGCACGGCGTCGAGTGGTGTTCGGGGCGGTCCTGTCTCCTGGTTCACCGGGCCAAGCTATGCCAACGGGCGGCGCCCGGCGAAGCGGGCCCACCTCACTCCGCACTACGGGCCTGCCCTACCTGTGCTCCAAGCACCGTTCACGTTCCGATGATCCCGCCGTCGTCCTTGCGAACCACCACGACCGCCGAGCGGGGGCGCCCGTCCGGTTCGAACCCCGGCCAGTTGCCCACCGCGCGCGGGTCGTCGGCAGTAGGAGAACCCATGCCGGCGACGGCCGACCCCGGGCCCTGCACGGTGACGAACAGGGCGCGCTGGTCGGGCGTGGCCGTCACCCCCGCGATCCCGCAGCCGCGCGGCCCGGTCAGGAAGCGCCGCACCTCACCGCTGCTGGGGTCGGCGCAGAGCAGGGCGCTGTTGCCCAGCCGTTCGTGTCCGTCCTCGGATCCGTCGCCGAGGCGCACCACGTCCGTCGTGATCCACAGCCGCCCGTCTTCGCCGCAGTGGACCCCGCCCGGGACGGCGAAGAGCGCTTCCTCCTCTCGGTCCTGGCTCCCTGCCCGAACCGCCTCGTTCCAGGAGAAGAGCGCCGCGCCGTGGTCACTCGCCCCCTCGGTCCAGGACAGCACGCGCCCGCCTTCCGGCCCGGAGGCCACGGGGCAGTAAAGGGTGCCGCTGGCGGCGTGGACGGACGGACCGCCCGGCCGTGGGAACTCGGTGGCGCCCACAGCGTCGGCGGCCTCGCGGGCGCGGAGCAGGACGTCGGCCTGGTCGGCGAAACCGTCGTCCTCGGATAGCCCGGAGCGCCCGTGGTCGAGGGGGATCCAGGACCCCAGGCCGTCCGAGTCGAAGCGAGCGGCGTAGAGGGTGCCCTCGTCCAAGGGACCCGTGTCCGGGTCCTGCCGGCTCTCGCGCCAGGTGTGGGAACCGACGAATTTGTAGATGTGGGCGCGGTCGCTCATGTAGACCACCGCCCGGCCGCGCGACTCGGAGACGGCCGTCCCGCCTTGGGCCAGCCGCCCCAGCGCGGTGCGTTTGACCGGGGTGGCGGAGGGGTCGAGGGGGTCGACCTCCACCGTCCAGCCGAAACGGTGGACCTCGTTGGGGGTGCGGTCCAGGTCGAAGCGTTCCCGGTGGGAGTGCCAGCCGTACGCCGAGTCCGCTGTCAGGCCGTAGGCGTGCTGGGCCGCGGAGGCGCTCCACCCGTCGGCGTCGGTGCCGAAGAGGTCGGCGAGGGTGTCCTCACCGGTCAGGTAGGTCCCCCACGGGGTGACGGCGTGCGCGGAGCCGCCGACGACCCCGACAGGGTCCGCGCCGGTCTCCAGGGACCGGTGGTCGGCGAGCGGGCCGGAGAGGGTGGCGGGCGAGGCCGCGGTGAGCCGGCGGTTGAGTCCGTCGTCGACGACCCGCCAGCGGCCGTCCGTCAGCTCTACGCGTGCGACGGTCACACCGAGGGAGGCGATCTCCTTGTCGGTGTGGGCTTCGGTGGCGGCGTGGCCGCCGTCGGAGTGGAGCAGGGCGGGGTCGGCCCAGGAGTGGTTGACCACCAGGAGTCCGCGGCGCCCGCCCTCGTGGCCGGGGTGCAGCGGGAGGTAGTGCAGCCCGCTGTGCCCGGTGCCCACCTGGCGGGCGGCCCGGTCGGCGGTGTCGGTGGCGTCGGACCGCCAACGGGGATCGTCGGACCGGAGCGGGGCGCCCCAAGGGAGCAGGACCCGGGCGGTGTAGCCGGGCGGGACGGTGACGGCGTCGGCGTGTGCGACCGGGACCGCGGTGAAGGCGGGTGCGGAACCGGTGTCGGGGGCGGCGACGGCGGGTCGTCCCGCGCCGCCGAACAGCGCGGCGGCGGTGAGGACGCCGAGGCCCGCGGTGGCCCGCAGTGCCTGTCGTCGGCTGGGTCTGTGCTCGCCGGGTCCGCGTTCGGGCGCCATGGTTCTCCTCAGGCCTCAGTTTTCTGTGACGAGATAACCACAATAAGTAGTTTTTCCTGCGCATTCTGATGCCCGGTGGTGTGTGATCGCAGTGGGAATGAAAACGGTTATCATTACGTTGACCGGCATGGCGACCAGAGGAGACGCCCATGGCACGCAATGACGTCCGACCCATCATCAGGCTCAAGTCCACGGAGGGGACCGGGACCACTTACGTGACCCGGAAGAACCGACGCAACACCCCCGACCGCCTGGTCCTGCGCAAGTACGACCCCAAGCTCCGCCGCCACGTCGACTTCCGCGAGGAACGCTGAACCGCGGCCAGAACCGAACGGAGACCCGCATGCGCCACGGAATCCACCCCGAGTACACACCCGTCGTCTTCCGGGACAAGTCGGCGGACTTCGCCTTCCTCAGCCGGTCCACCATGACCAGTGAGAAGGCCATCGAGTGGGAGGACGGCAACACCTACCCGCTCGTCGACGTCGACATCTCCAGCGCCAGCCACCCCTTCTACACCGGTACCGCCCGCGTGGTGGACACCGCCGGCCGGGTGGAGCGCTTCCAGCGCCGGTACCAGCGGAACTAACCGGCAGGCCAGCGCCAGCAACCAACAGGAAGGCACAGGTCA
Organism: Nocardiopsis nanhaiensis; assembly: GCF_054778635.1. Classification (NCBI taxonomy): domain Bacteria; kingdom Bacillati; phylum Actinomycetota; class Actinomycetes; order Streptosporangiales; family Nocardiopsidaceae; genus Nocardiopsis; species Nocardiopsis nanhaiensis. Next base: position 6,838 of record NZ_BAAGZJ010000084.1, on the reverse strand, counting down.
CATGGCCGTACCCAAGCGCAAGATGTCGCGTGCCAACACCCGCACGCGCCGATCCCAATGGAAGGCCACGCCCCCGGACCTGGTCACGGTGCACATCCGCGGCCGCGGGTACCGCGTACCCCGCAACCTCGTCCGGGCCTACGAGCGAGGGGTCATCCCCCTGTCCGAGTAGTCGGGACCCGGGGTGCGCCTCCTGAGGGGCGGCCCACCCGCACCACGGCGCCGCCGGGCCGGTCCCGGCGGCGCCGTCCCGTGCCCGGAGCGGACCGGACGAAACACCCCCACCCCTGGTGTCCGAATCCCCAGGAGTCGGGCAGGCTTGTTCCCGTGACAACAACCCCGACCGACACCCCGGCCCCCACCCCGGGCCGAACCGCCGCGCGGGCCCCGCGCAGCCCCGTCGACCTCCTGATCGGGCTGGCCGGCCTGGTCCTGGTCATCGTCGTCCTGGTCCTGGTCAGCGACGCCATGGCCGAAGGCGGGCCGACCGATGACGCCTCCCAGCTCCGCGCGGTGATCCCGTCCGGGCTGCTCTTCGTCACCGCGCTGGGCGCCAACCTGCTGCTCATCGTCCTGGTCGCCTACGTCGTCCTGCGCACCCTCTTCGTCGGGGATCTGCGCGACCTGCTCCGCCCGATCGTCGCCGCGGTGTCCGCCTACGCCATGACGTCCTGGGTCAACGCCCAGCTGGAGACCGCCACCCACAGAGCCGAACCGCCCCCCGGCCTCCCCGACGACGTCCTGACCGCCGCCACACTCGGCTACGTCGCCGCCGGGATCGCCTTCACCCGCACCATGCCCACCGGGCATCCGCGGGTCCGGCCCCTGCTGTGGGGAACCAATGCCGTGGTCGCCGCCACCGCGATCATGGCCGGGGTCACCAGCATCCTCGCCGTCCTCTTCACCGTCCTCGTCGGCCTGACCTTCGCGGCCCTGGCCCGCTACGCGGTCGGCGCGAGCGTGCCGCCCCCGGCCACCGGGCAGATCCACGACGAGCTCCGCCGCTTCGACCTGGCCGTGGACCGGCTCGTCCCCGCCGGGAACAACGGGGACGGCGACCCCCGCTACCTCGCGGACCTCACCGACGGGCGCCGGATCGACCTGCACGTCCTCAGCTCCGACAACACCAGCGGATTCTGGCCGCGTCTGCGCGACCTGCTGCTCCTACGCGGTCCCGTCGCCCCCCGCATGCTCTACAGCGTGCGAAGACGCGCCGAACACGCCGTCCTGATGAGCTCCGCCGCCCGCGACGCCGGGGTCGCCGCCCCCCGGGTCCTGGCCGTGGGCGAGCTCGCCCCGGGTACCGTCCTCCTGGCCAGAGAACGCTCCCGCGTACGCGGCCTGGCCAGCCTGGACCCGGCTGAGATCACCGACGGCCTGCTCGACGACCTCTGGCACCAGCTCGGTCTGCTGCACCGGCGCCGCGTGGCCCACGGCGACCTCAACGGCACGACGGTCGGCGTCCTCGACGACGCCCAGGGTACCGTCGCCCTGGCCGGGGTCGACCACGGGTCGGTGGCCGCCCCCCAGATCCGGACCTCACTGGACACGGCCGCGATGATCACCCTGCTCGCGCTGCGCGTGGGCCCGGAACGAGCGGTGGCCTCGGCCGTACGCGCCCTGGGCATGGGCGCAACCGCCGCCGTCCTGCCCCTGCTCCAACCCCCGGGCCTGCCCCACAGACTGCGCGCCGAGCTCCGCCGGACCGACCGCGAACTCCTGGCCGACCTGCGGCGACACCTCGTCGCGACGGTGCCTGAGGCCCCCGCCGAACCCGCGCGCCTGGAACGGATGCGCCCGCGGACGATCGTCAGCGTCGTCGTCGCCACCGTCGTCGGTCTGGTGCTCGTCTACCAGCTCGCCGGGGTCGACCTGGCGACGATCCGCCACGCGGAGCCCTGGTGGGCGCTGGCCGCCTTCGCCATGGCCACCACCTGCATGGTCGCTGCCGCTATGGTGCTGGTCGGATTCGTCCCGTCCCCCCTGCCCTGGTGGCGGACGGTCATGGTGCAGTACGCGGCGTCGTTCGTGCGCATCGCGGCCCCGGCCGGACTGGGGTCGATCGCGATCAACGGCAGGTTCGTCATCAAGGCGGGCGTGCCCACGTCGCTGGCCCTGTCCGCGGTGGGGCTGACCCAGCTGGTGGGCTTCCTCATCCACGTGCCGCTGCTCCTGGTGTGCGCCTACCTGACCGGAACCTCGTACTGGACCGGGTTCACGCCCTCGCCGACCGTGGTCGTCATCGTGATCGCCGGAACAGTCGGCGTCGCGGCGGTCCTCCTGCACCCGAAGCTGCGCAGCGCCGTCGGCGGACGGCTGCGCCCCTACCTGACCGGTGTCCTGCCCCAGTTGGTGGACCTGCTCCAGCGCCCGGTCAGCCTGCTGCTCGGCGTGGGCGGAACCCTGCTGCTGACTGTGGCCTTCGTGCTGTGCCTGCACTTCTCCGTCCTGGCGTTCGCCGGGCCGGAGACACAGGTCAGCCTCGTCGCGGTCGCGGTGGTGTTCCTCGCGGGCAACGCGATCGGATCGGCGGCCCCCACCCCGGGCGGGCTCGGTGCGGTCGAGGCCGCCCTCATCGGCGGCCTGACGGCGGTCGCCGGGATTTCCGCTGCGGTGGCCCTGCCCGCCGTCCTGCTGTTCCGCGTGCTCACCTTCTGGTTCCCGGTCCTGCCCGGCTGGGCCGCCTTCAGCTACCTGCAGCGCAAGGAGGCGATCTAGGGGCCCGGGTTGGCTGTGCGGTCAGCTGGGTGCGGGCCAGACGCGGACCGTGCCGTCGTCGGCGCAGGTGTAGAGGGTGGCGCCGTCCGGGGAGAAGGCCACACCCCGGGTGAAGGCGCTGTGCCGGGTCAGCCGGTGCAGCTCCTCCCTCTGGTCCACGTCCCACACACGCACGAGCGTGTCACTGCCCACGGTGGCCATGGCCGTGCCGTCCGGGCTGAAGGCGAGCTCATGGATGGTGCTGCGGACCGGGTCCTCGCTGCGCTCGTCCAGCACGGCTACCACTTCATGGGTCTCGGGGTCGTCCACGTCCCACAGGTGGATGACCCCGCCGACCCCCGCGGCCGCCAGCACTGCACCGTCGGCGTCGAAGGACAGTGCGCGGGCGCTCTCGTTGTCGGTGCCCTCCGGGATGGTGAGCGGGTACTCCTGGATCTGCTCCAGGGAACCGAGGTCCCAGAGCAGGATGTCGCCCACCACCCCGGGGGTGTCCGTACCAGGGCTGGAGGAGGTGGCGAGGGTGGCGCCGTCGGGGGAGAAGGCGACCTTGAGCACACCGTGGTCGTGCTCCAGCGTGTCGAGGAGCTCGAAGCCCTCGGTGTCCCACAGGTGCACGTTCCCGTCGGCGGCACCGGTGGCCATGAGGCCGCCCGTCGGGTCGAAAGCGACGGAGCGGAGCTGGTCGGTGTGGTCGGTCAGGGTCTCGACCGCCTCGTCTTCCTCCTCGTCCGCGACGTCCCACACCCTGACGGTGCCGTCCCAGCTGGCTGAGGCAAGAAGGGAACCGTCATGGCTGAACGCCAGATCGCGCAGGCGCCGGTCGTGCCCTTGGAGAGCACCGCGCTCCATCCCGGCTTCGGTCTCCCACAGCTGGACCTGCACATCGCTGTCCTGGCCGCTCCCGGTCGCGACCAGGGAACCGTCGGGGCTGACCGCCAGCGGCCACAGGTCGGCGCCGCCGGTGTCGCCGAGCAGGCCGCTGGGTTCCTCACCGGCCCACTCGCCCGCCCAGCGGACGCTCGAGGGGTCAGTATCCGGGGCTGTGCCCGCGTCGGTCGGGTCCTGGGGCGTCGGCGCGGCGAGACCACCGCTGTCCCCGTCGGCCGATGCCACCAACCACACCGTGATCCCGACCAGCAGCGCCAGCACCGAACCGGCCAGCGCCAGGAGGACGCCCCTGCGCGGTCCCTGGCCCGGGGGCTCGGGACGTGTGGGCGGAGGGAGCGCGGCCGGGACGTTCTGGTCCCCGTCCCGGGGCGGCCAGGTGCGGTCGAGCCCCGCACTGGTGCAGCGGTGGATGACCTGCCGCGGGGTGGGGCGCTGTTCGGGGTCGTGGCTCCAGCACGCGCTGATGAGGGAGCGCAGGTCCTCCGGGAGCGCAGTCAGCAGGTGCACCGGAGGCGGCCCGACCAGCCGCATCAGCGTGCGGGGGTTGGAGGAGGTGTCGAAAGGGCTGTCCCCGGTCGCGGCATGGGCCAGGGTGGTACCCAGGGCGAACAGGTCCGAGGCGGGGGAGAGGGGTGTGCCTTCGGCCTGCTCGGGCGACATGTACGGAAGGGTGCCGAACACGTGGCCGGTGCCGGTCATGGAACTGCCTTGGACGGGGCGGGCCACGCCGAAGTCGATGATCCTCGGGCCGTCCTCGGACAGGATGACATTGCTCGGTTTGAGGTCGCGGTGGATGAGCCCGTTGCCGTGGATGGCCTGGAGGCCCTCGCCCAGGCCGGCGGCCAAGGCGCGCAGGGAGGGCGGGTCGAGGGGGCCCTTCAGCTGGAGGAACTCCTTCAGGGAGAGGCCGCGGATATAGGCGTAGGCGATCCAGGGGCGGTCCGCGCGGGGGTCGCAGTCCACGACCTCGGCAGTGTAGAACCCGCCGACCCGGGAGGCGAGTTCGGCCTCGCGGGCGAACCGTTCCCGGTAGTCGGTGCCGCCCTCGGTCAGTTCGGCGTCCTCCAGGAGACCCGCACGGACCACCTTGACGACGACCTGGATACCCGAGGGGGTGCGCGCGAGGTAGACCTGCCCCATGCCCCCGGTGCCTAGACGGTGCGTCAGCCGGTAGCGGCCTATCTGTTCAGGATCCTGGGGGATGAGTGGCCGCACGGCCCACCTGCCTTCGCGTCCTGTTGTCCTCGTACTGTTTCCCTTCCCCGCCTGACGTCCCTTATCGGTCGATCCATGGACGTATCGCCGCGACTTGCGGTTGACGTAACGTCAACGCCTAGCGTCTTTTCCGGGTCGGAGGAACCGGCCTGACGAGGGGAGATCCGGGATGTCGTGGTCGATGGGTGAGGTCTGCCGGATGAGCGGGGTGACCTCCCGGACGATGCGCCACTACCACCACGTCGGTCTGCTGGTGCCGGAGAGCACCGGACCCGGCGGGTTGCGCCGCTACGGGCCACGGGAACTCCGCAAGCTCCAGAGGATCCTGGTCATGCGCGAACTCGGCCTGGGGCTGGCGGACATCCGCCGGGTCCTGGACGAGAAACGCGACGAGGTCGTGGCGCTGCGCCAGCACCTGCGCGACCTCGAGGCCGAGCGGGACCGGCTCAGCACCCTCGTCGACACCGTGCGTCGCACCGTCGACGCGTTGGAGGGAGACACTATGAGTCACCGGCCGGAGGAGCTCTTCGCGGGCTTCGACACCGCCCACTACAGCGAGCGGGCGCGGACCGCTTGGCCTGAGCAGTGGGAGCAGGCCCGGGCCGCGACGGAGGGGATGACCGATGAGGACAGCCAGCGGACGCGCGCCGAGGCGGTCGAGCAGATGGCCCGGATGGCCGGTCACCTCAGGGCTGGCACCCCGGCCGACGCCCCGGCCGTGCAGGAGGAGGTCGGCGCGCACTACCGGCAGATCTGCCGCATGTGGACCCCGGATGCGGAGGCCTTCGCCCACCTGGGCCGGGTCTACGCCGAGGACGGCCCGTGGCGAGAGGTCTACGAGCGGGTGGCCCCGGGCCTGGCCGACTACCAGCACGAGGCGATGGGCATCTTTGCAGAGCGGAGCCTGCAGAAAGGCACGTGATATCCGCTGATCCCCACGGGATTTCCTGATTTCCTGATGAATGCGGGAGTGCTGGATGCCCCTCTGAGGTGAGTCCGACGATTTCCCTGCGGGGGTCTATGAGGGTGGGGTTCTTGGGTTGGGTCCCCGTTGTGTTCGGGGCGCCCTCCTTTCCCACCGCCCGATTGTGGCCGTCTCCGCTGCGCGCGTCAAGGTCGTCGCCATCGAGCGCTTCGCGCGTCAACGGCGCTCCACCTTGACCCGCTCCGCTCCGACGGCGGGTTGGCGGCTATCGGGAAAGGGGGAAGGGTGGTTGAGGCCTGTGGCGAATTCGGGCTTCGCCCGAAAAACCGAACCCTCGGCCTGGCGGCCGATGCCTGCCCCTGCGCCGGAGCGTTGACGCCTGGCGGTGTCGCGGCTGGTCAAGGTGTGCGGCGAACCCCGAACAGCACGGCCTTCGGCCGGGTGAGCCACTCCACCGGAGCCCACCGGTTACGGGTGTCGCGGCCGGTCAATGTGGGAGGCGAAAACCCCGCTGATCTTGCCCCTGTCTCCACCCTCGACGGCCGAGAGTGGAGCCAGGGGCAAGATCATTCCCAATCGGGTGCGCATGTGTCCGCTTTGTTCGAGAATGCGGACAGGGGTCTGAGAACCTTTTTGGAAGGCTTTTTTTGGGGGGGTTTAAAGGCGGGTCTGGGTGTTCGGGTAAGTGTTTTATATCCTCCGAGTTAGTTCTTTTTCGAGGTGTTGTTGGTATCCTTAGGGTATGACTTCTTCTTTCGGGCAGTGCGGGAATGCGGCGGGAAACACCCCCGCCGTGTCCGCCATGGGTGCTGCCCGGGGAAAGATCGCTTCGGAAATGGCGGAGGTGCCCCCGACCGGAGCAGTTGGTGAGGTCCTGGATGTGATCTCGCAGGTGTTCGAGGACATGGAGCAGGCCCAGCTTTCGATGCTGCTGCGGCTGGCGCAGCTGGAGGCGGCCGGGACCCTGTTGGAGGCGGGTGGGCAGAGGTCGGTGCAGAACTGGCTGATCCACTCGGTGGGGATGGCCCCCGTTGAGGCCAACGGGCGCGCCGAGCTGGCGCGCCGGTTGTTCGCTCAGGAGTTGCCCGCCAC
>NZ_BAAGZJ010000083.1:0-36070 GCF_054778635.1 Nocardiopsis nanhaiensis | reverse complement strand
CCCATGGCGGAAACGGCGGGGGTGTTTCCCGCCGCATTCCCGCACTGCCCGAAAGAAGAAGTCATACCCTAAGGATATCAAGAAAGGCCCAGAAAGGACCTATCCCGGAGGTGATAACACCCTTACCAGGCCACCCCGACCCGCCTTTTCCATTCCCCGGAAAGAAGCCTTCCAGGAAAGGGAGTCAACCTCCCCTGACCGCATTCTTGGACAAAGCGGGCATATGCGCACCCGAATGGGAATGATCTTGCTCCTGTCGCCATTCTCGACGGCCGAGGGTGGAGACAGGAGCAAGATCATCGGGGTTTTCGCCGCGCACAGTGACCGGCCGCGACACCCGACCCGTCGACGCTCCGGCGGAGTGGCAGGGATCGGCCGCCAGGCCGAGGGGGTGGCTTTTCGGGCGAAGCCCGAATTCGCCACAGACCTCGACCACGCGTCCCCCTTTCCCGATAGCCGCCAACCCGCCGTCGGAGCGGAGCGGGTCAAGGTGGAGCGCCGTTGACGCGCGAAGCGCTCGATGGCGACGACCTTGACGCGCGCAGCGGAGACGGCCACAATCACGCGGCGGGAAAGGAGGACACCCCAAACCACTGAGACTGTCCCGCAGACCCGTTTTAGTTTCTCGTTTTTAGTGCGGTCAGCTGGGCATGGATCCGGAAAGCGGGTTCTGCTTGAAGCGGATGTGCCGCGCTTGCCGACGTGAGGTCCGAAACCCGTGAGGTCCGAAGCCACCGCGTAAAGCCGTGGTGCCATGGCTTCACGGCACGAGCCCGGCCAGGATCTGGGAGTCGTCGTCCTCCATGGTGACCACGAGCGAGCCCGGGACCGCCAAGGCGCCGTCGGTACTCCGCGCCTCCGGTTGGAACACGGACTCCTCGTTCCATTGGGAGGTCTCGCCGAAGGGGGCGACCAACACCGCAACCTGGATCTCCTCCCCATGGCCGTAGGTCCTGGCGACGACCAGGGCGCCGTCGAGTAGCGCGATGCCGCGGCTGCCGACGGTGTCGTGCAGGAAGGCCTCCTCGACCACGGCCGTGTCGGTGATCTCTCCTGAGGCGTCGGCCCGGTGGAACGTGGTCTGGAGGTCGTCGGTGTCGACCGCGACAACGGTCCCGGTCTCGTCGGCGTGGGCGAGGCCGATGTGGTCCTCGCTCTCTTCCAGGCCCTCGGGAAGAGCCACGAGCTCGCTCCCGTTGTCGGGGTCGAGCACCACGGTCCGTTCTTCGGGGCCGCGTTCCACGATGACCGGAGGATCGGCGGTATCCGCCGGGGCCTCGGTGAGGCGGGGAGCCCTGGCCGGGGCCGGGACCGACCACTCCGTGCGCCAGAGTTCGCTCTCCTCCTCGGGGTCCACCGCCACGATCATGGCCTCCACACCGGCCCCTTCCCAGCCGAAGGGGTCCCCGGCCTCGACCGCCGGCTCGGTGAACTCCTCGTCGACGCAGCCGACGACTCCGACCAGGCGGTATCCGTAGCCGGCGGTGCGCGCGACCACGCAGTTCTCGGGCAGTGACAGCGCCTCGTCCACCTGCTCCCTGCCGTATTCGTCCACCCAGTTGGGCGGCGGTGGCAGCGCGTCAGAGGCTTCGTCGACCAGCTCACCGGTCGCGGCGTCCAGTTCCGCTGTCTCGAAGTGCTCCTGGCCACCGCCGTCGTCATCGTCGTCGGTCCCGACGCGGTGGCGCACGTGGACGCGGCCGCCCTCCCGCCACACGTCGCTCACTCTGTCGTAGGGGCGCCGGTAGGACCAGACTTCGGTGCCGTCCGATCCGTCCAGGGCCACGGCCCCATTGCGGAGCAGTACGAGCGGCCCGTGGGTACCCGCGTGCACTTCGACGATCTCAGTGTCCATCGGAGGCCGCCAGGTCCACCCGAAGTCCGACACCTCAGCGGGGACCGGTTCGGGCTCGCCCGCCCGGTCTGCCTCCCGGTGCGGTACCAGGGGAACGAGGAACTGGGCGACCATGGCTCCGGCCAGTGCCACGGCCACCGCACCCGCGCCGAGGAAGGGCATGGTCCGGCGGAACGGCCGGGGGTCGGCCCTGCCCCACCCGGCCAGCATGAGGAGGCAGCCGAGGGCGATCGCGCAGACCACCAGCCACAGCTGCACGGCGGCCGGCGAGGGATCGAACGACCAGGGACCGTCCGTGGTGGCCTCGAACGAGTCCCGCGGGAACGCGAACCAGGCCATGAGCAGCCCGGTCCCGATCGCCGGGCACATCCAGAACACGAACGGGACGGTGTTGCGCTCCGTGCCGCGGTCCCAGCCCACCCCGAACACGAGGACGAGGAGGGCGATGAGGGCGGAGACGGCCCACCAGCCGCCGAGTTCCTCGAGTACCCTCCCGTCGTTGGCGGTGACCACCACCGCGGCCCAGAGAAGGGCACCGGTCAGCAGCCCGGCGCCCGACCACACGAACACGTTCCGCAGCCGTCCGTGCTGCCTCTCCCCCGTCACCGGGCTCTCCCCCAACCGTCGTGTGCGCTGCGCCGCCGCAGAACCTAGCAGGGGGTCGGTGGCCGGTTACTCACCGGGGCGGGGTGTCCGCGGCCCTCGGTTGCCCGGCCCGTGCCCGCCAGCCGCGGCACAGGACATAGGCGGCGCCGACGACCACGACGAGGGCGCTGTCGGCGATCGCGGCCGCTCCCGCGTCGGCCACCCGTCCCGGGCCGAACCAGCCCGCGGCGAACCCGGTCGCGGTCACGGCCAGCAGGAGCTTGTTCAGGATGACGATCTCCCACACCCAGGCGTAGGCCAGCGGCCGCAGCGCCAGTAGGGCGAAGAGGGCGGCGAAGACCAGGAACCCGTACAGCCGCCAGGTCTCGGCCATGAGCCGGTCGGGCCCGGCCTCCACGACCCCCGGCAGTCCACTGGCCGCTGCGGCCAGGGCACTCGCGCTGGCCAGCCACATGAGGACGGACGCGGTCGTCATCCGCCAGCGGGCAGGAGTAGGCGGACCATCAGAGGAAAGCGAAGACTCTTCACGGTTCATACCGACTCCCAGAACCTCTAGTTGATCGGGAACAGACGGTATCCGGTCATCAGGGCGCGGCGGAGCGTTCGGTGAGCCAAGCGAAAAGGCTGGGGTCGGTGCCCATCTCGGGGTGCCACTGCACACCGAGCACGTTGAACACGTCCGTGTACTCCAGCGCCTCCACCGTCCCGTCGTCGGCCCAGGCGGTCGCGGACACGTTCCGGCCCAGGTCGGCGACGGACTGGTGGTGGTAGGTGGGCACGTCGAGCATGGTGCGGCCCAGCACCCGGGCGGTGCGGGAGTGTTCGGCGACGGTGACCGGGTGGGGGTCGAACACCCCCGTCCGCTGGCGGTGCTCGGTGTTGCCCACCACGTCGGGAACGTGCTGGTGCAGGGTGCCGCCCCGGCACACGTTGAGCAGCTGCATACCCCGGCAGATCCCGAGGACCGGCAGGCCGCGGGCCAGCGCCCCGGAGAGCAGGTCCACTTCGGCGGTGTCGCGGCCCGCCTGCACCCCGGCGGTGTGCGCGCCGGTCGGTGCGCCGTAGCGGCCGGGGTCGATGTCCCCGCCCCCGGCCAGCAGCAGCCCGTCCAGGCGGTCCACCGCCCCGGCGATCCCGGCCACGGGTGGCAGCAGGAGGGGGATCGCCCCCGCGGCGGCCACGGAGTCGACGTAGTGCTGTGGCAGCAGGGTGGCGGGCAGCTCCCAGGCCTCGCCCCAGCGGGCGTGTTCGGCGTAGGCGGTGATCCCGACGACGGGCGGCACGGGTCCCTCCCCTTCCAGCGGTGCGGGTGCGGTGTGGTCGTTCCCTAGAGCGGGGTGACGTAGGCGCCGGAGATCCCGCCGTCGACCAGGAAGTTGGACGCGGTGATGAACGAGGCGTCGTCGCTGGCCAGGAAGGCGACGGCCGCGGCGATCTCGGTCGGCTCGGCGAAGCGGCCCAGCGGAACGTGGACCAGGCGGCGGGAGGCGAGTTCGGGGTCCTTGGCGAACAGCTCCTGCAGCAGGGGCGTGTTCACCGGCCCCGGGGAGAGCGCGTTGACGCGGATCCCCTCCTTGGCGAACTGCACGCCCAGCTCACGGCTGAGCGCGAGCACGCCGCCCTTGCTGGCGGTGTAGGACACCTGGGAGGTGGCCGCTCCCATCGTGGCGACGAACGACGCCGTGTTGACGATCGCCCCCTTGCCCCGCTCGCGCATGTGGGGCAGGGCGTACTTGCAGCACAGGTAGACCGAGGTGAGGTTGACGTCCTGGACCCGCTTCCAGGCGTCGATCCCGGTGGTGAGGATGGAGTCGTCGTCGGGCGGTGAGATCCCGGCGTTGTTGAAGGCCACATCCACGCTGTCGTACTCGTCGCGGACCTGGGAGAACAGGGCCTCCACCGCGGTCTCGTCGGTGACGTCGGCCCGGATGAAACCTCCACCGGTCTCCTCGGCCACGCGTTTGCCACCCTCCTCGTCCAGGTCGACGGCGACGACGGTCGCGCCCTCCTCGGAGAGCCGGCGCGCGGTGGCGCGGCCGATGCCGCCCGCCGCGCCGGTGACGACGGCGACACGGTGCTCGAATCGGTTCATGGCGGTCTCCTGATCAGGTGTCGTCGGCGAGGAAGACGGTCTTGGTGTCGGTGAACGCGTCCAGTGCGTCGGGGCCCAGCTCGCGGCCGATGCCGGACTGGCCCATCCCGCCGAAGGGCGTCCAGTACCGCACCGCCGCGTGCGAGTTGACCGAGAGGTTCCCGGCCCGGACCGCGCGGGAAACCCGCAGGGCGCGGCCGATGTCGCGGGTCCACACCGAACCGGCCAGCCCGAACTCGGTGTCGTTGGCGATGCGTACCGCGTCCTCTTCGGTGTCGAAGGGCAGTACGGACAGGACGGGGCCGAAGATCTCCTCCCGGAAGGCGGGTTCGGCGGGGTCGCGGGTGGTGAGCACGGTGGGCGGGAACCAGTACCCGGGCCCTTGGGGCGCGCTCCCTTGGAAGGCGGTCTCACCGCCGTCGACGTAGGCGGCGACGCGGTCGCGCTGGGCGGCGCTGATCAGCGGGCCCACGGCGGTGTCCGGGTCTCCGGGGTCGCCGACAGCGACCCCTTCCACGGCCGGGCGGAGGAGTTCCAGGAAGCGTTCGTACACGTCGGCTTGGACGAGCAGGCGGGAGCGGGCGCAGCAGTCCTGTCCGGCGTTGTCGAAGGCGGCCATGGGCGCGGCGGCTGCGGCGCGCTCCAGGTCGGCGTCGGCGAAGACGATGTTGGGGCTCTTGCCGCCGAGTTCGAGGGTCACCCGGGTGAGGTCCTGGGCGGCGGCCGCCATGATCCCCTTGCCGACCCGGGTGGAGCCGGTGAAGACGGTCTTGGCGACGTCGGGGTGTCGCACCAGGCGGTCCCCTGCCACCGGTCCGGCGCCGGGGAGGATCTGCAGGACCCCGTCGGGCAGGCCCGCCTCCCGGGCGAGTTCTCCGATGCGCAGCGCGGTGAGCGGGGTGAGTTCGGCGGGTTTGACCACGACGGTGTTGCCCGCGGCCAGGGCGGGTGCCGTGCCCCAGGACAGGACCGGCATGGGGAAGTTCCAGGGGACGATGACGCCGACCACCCCGAGGGGTTCGGCGAAGGTGACGCTCCAGCCCCCGGGGACGGGGATCTGGCGTCCCGCGGCGCGCTCCGGTGCACCGGCGAAGTACGCGAACACGTCAGAGACGTTGCCCGCCTCCCAGCGCGCCTGCCCGATCGGGTGCCCGGCGTTGCGTACCTCCAGGCGGGCGAGTTCCTCGCTGTGGGCCGCGACGCGGTCGGCGACGGCGCGCAGGAGCCGGGCGCGTTCGGAAAGCGGGGTGTCCCGCCAGCCGGGGAAGGCCGCGGCGGCGCGGGCGACGGCGGCGTCGGTCTCGGCCGCGGAGGCGAGCGGGACGGTGGCGATGACCTCCTCGGTGGCCGGGTCGACCACTTTCTGCTCGCGCTGTTCGGCCGGTGTGCTGTCGCTGGTGTTCACTGTGTGTCCCTCCCTGGTGCCGCTGCCTCTACTGCCTCCCCCGCCTCCCGGGGACGGTGCGGTTACAGCCGTTCGAAACCCCGGAACAGCTCCCAGTCGGTGACGGCCGCGTCGAAGGCGGCCAACTCGACCCGGGCGTGGTTGGCGTAGTGGGCGACGACCTCCTTGCCAAAGGCCTCGCGGGCGAGTGCGCTGCCCTCCCACAGGCCCAGGGCCTCGCGCAGGGTGGAGGGGACGGTGCGCAGGTCCGAGGCGTAGGCGTTGCCGGTGAGGGGTTCGCCGGGCTCGATGGCGTGCTCGACCCCGTGGAGCCCGGCCGCGATCATCGCGGCGCTGGCCAGGTAGGGGTTGACGTCGCCGCCGGGGACCCGGTTCTCCACCCGCAGGGAGGGGCCGTGGCCGACCAGGCGCAGGGCGCAGGTGCGGTTGTCCACGCCCCAGGCGACCGCAGTGGGCGCGAAGCTGTCCGGGACGTAGCGCTTGTAGGAGTTGATGTTGGGCGCGAACATCAGGGTGAACTCGCGCAGTGCGGCGAGCTGGCCGCCGAGGAAGTGGCGTCCGGTCTCCGAGAGGCCGGCCCCCGAGACGGCCTCCGCGTCGGCCAGGACCGGGGTTCCGTCCTCGGCGCGCAGGGACAGGTGGATGTGGCAGGAGCTGCCCTCGCGCTCGTTGGGCTTGGCCATGAAGGTGAGCGCCATGCCCTCCTGCGCGGCGATCTCCTTGGCCCCGTTCTTGTAGACGCTGTGCTGGTCGCAGGTGCGCTGGACCTCGTCGAATCGGAAGGTGATCTCGTGCTGGCCGAGGTTGCACTCGCCCTTGGCCGACTCCACGTAGAGTCCGGCGCCGGTCATCTCGTTGCGGACCCGGCGCAGGAGGGGTTCGACGCGGGCGCCGCCCAGGACCGAGTAGTCGACGTTGTACTGGTTGGCGGGGGTGAGGTCCCGGTAGGCCTTGCTCCAGGCCTGCTCGTAGGAGTCCCGGTAGACGACGAACTCGAGTTCGGTGCCCGAGTGGGCCCGCCAGCCGCGTTCGGCCAGGCGTCGGCGCTGGTGGTCCAGGACCTGGCGGGGCGAGGCTACGACGGGGGTGCCGTCGTGCCAGGCGAGGTCGGCGGTGACCATGACGGCGCCCTCGGCCCAGGGGGTGCGCCGCAGGGTGCTCAGGTCGGGGACCATCACGAAGTCGCCGTATCCGGTCTCCCAGGACGACATGGCGTAGCCGTCGACGGTGTTCATGTCCACGTCGACGGCGAGCAGGTAGTTGCAGCCCTCGGTTCCGTGGTCCAGTGCGTCCTCCAGGAAGAAGCGGGCGGAGAGCCGCTTGCCTAGGAGTCGTCCCTGCATGTCGGTGAAGGCGACCAGGACGGTGTCCACCTCGCCCGAGGCGGCTTCGATCCTGAGCTGGTCCAGCGACAGTGGGGGGAGACTGTCGTTCGTCCGCACCTGGGGCTCCTTGTCCGCGCCGCTGCGCATGGGAGTATGGTTCGAGTTCAAACCAATGGTGGAACATGCAATCAGGGGCGACCGGGCGTGTCAATGGGGTGGTATACCCGGAACACGGAAAATTTCCACCCATCACAGCAGCAATAAGGAACGAGCGTGAACCTTTCAACTGACGGGGTGTCCGGGGCGGCCACCGAGGCCGTGTTCCGCACGGTCCGGACCGTCAACCCGTTCGAGGAGACGGTGGAGCGGCTGCTGTCGGCGATCAGGTTGGGCGTGGTCGGACACGGGGAGCGCTTCCCCGCGGAGCGGGAGCTCGCCGCGCGGCTCGGGGTCAGCCGGATCATCCTGCGCGACGCGCTGCGCGCCCTCCAGGAGGCCGGGTACGTGGAGTCGAGGCGCGGCCGCTTCGGCGGCACCTTCGTCACGTACGTGCGCCCGAAACCGAGCCGGAGCGAGGCCCAGCGGGTGCTCCGCGACAGCGGCACGGACCTGGACGACCTGTTCACCCACCGGCGGGCCCTGGAGACCGGCGCCGCCGTGATGCTCGCGGAGACCGGGCTCACCCCCGCCCAGGAGGAGTTGCTCGCCGAACGGCTGGCAGCGGTGGAGGGTGCCGAGGTCGAGGACTACCGGCGCCCGGACACGGTCCTGCACCTGACGCTCGCCGAACTCACCGGTTCGGCCTCCCTGACCCGCGCGCTCACCGAGGTGCGCATGCGCGTCAACGACCTGCTCGACGCCATGCCCATGCTGGTCAGGAACCTGGAGCACAGCAACACCCAGCACCTGGAGCTGGTCCGGGCGGTCCGGGAGCACGACCCAGAGGGGGCCCGGCGGGCGGTGCGCGAACACCTGGCGGGCAGCGAGGCACTGATCAGGGGATTCCTGGCCTGAGCACGGCCACAGCGGAGGGCATCGGCTCAAAAGGCCACGATTGGCCGCATCCGGCCATACGTGAGAAGGACTCACCTTTGTGACGGGGCGCTGGCCCGTCGGCGAACAGTCCCCCACGGGCGAACGACGGGGCCGCGGACGCCCGGTTATCACTCCGCGTAGCACACCGGTGGCGTACCGCCCCGCGCTTTGGGCCGAACCGGTGATCGTACCCATCGGCTCGCCGGTCCCACGGAGCCGGGTCCACCGCAGGGGCACCGCACCCCGTTGCCCCGCGCCGCGGTCCCGGCCTTTAATGACGGCGCCCCCACTCACGCCCCCCCACTCACGACGACGCCCCCGCTCTACCCACAGGCCCCTGGCAGGGCCGAAAGGACCGCCGCACCCATGGCATCCCTCAACCGGCGCGGATTCCTCACGACGGCCACCGCGGGCTTCGGCTTGGCCCTGGGCCTCCCCGCGCTCCCTGTCTCCGCATCGACCCGCGACGGCCTCGTCCGCGAGACCCTCAAACGGGTCGTCAACCCCGAGGGCACGACCCTCGCAGAAGTCGCCACCGCCTCCGGTGACGGCTACCGGCTCCTCAGCGCCGGTCCCGGCTGGCCGATGGAGGTCCGTGAGGACTTGGTGGACGCGCAGTCCGGCCGCGACGACCGGCGCACCCCGCTGGCCGCCTTCGTCCAGTTCACCGACCTGCACATCATGGACGCGCAGAGCCCCGTGCGCTTCGAGTACACCCACCCGATCCTCGGCTCCAGCGCGCACCGCCCCCAGGAGTCGCTCTGCACCGTCGGGGCGTCCGCGCTGGTCGAGCGGGTCAACTCGCTGCGTTCGGGCCCCGTCACCGGGCGGGCGTTCGACTTCATGATGACCACCGGCGACAACACCGACAACCACGAGCAGATCGAACTCGACTGGCTCATGGCGGTGCTCAACGGCGGCGCCCTGACCCCCAACACCGGGGACCCGACGGGTTTCGAGGGGGTGCAGAACTGCGGCTCCGACCTGTACTGGCACCCCGACAGCGAACTCCTCGACCGCTACAAGGAGGAGGGCGGCTTCCCGTACCTACCGGGGTTCCTGGACGCGGCCATCAGCGAGTTCAGCGCGCCCGGCCTGAGCATCCCCTGGTATTGCACCGTGGGCAACCACGACAACACCCCTTCCGGCACCCTGCCCGCGGGCACGCTGACGGACTGCTTCACCGGCGACCGCAAGATCATGTTCGCCGACGGGGAGGTGGCCGACCAGGCGGCCGACGCGATGACCGACGAGGACCGGGCCGGAGATCTGCCCGACGAGGTGGAGCGCCTGGACGAGGACGGCACACTTGCCGCCTCTTCGGTGATCGCCACGGTCACCCCCGACGAGCGCCGCGCCCCCTTCGACACCGAGGGGTTCGTCGCGGCCCACCTAGACGAGGCCAACACCGGCCCCGGGCCGGTCGGGCACGGGTTCGGCGAGGCGAACGCTGACGGAGTGGACTGCTTCTACACCTTCGAGATCGCCGAGGGCGTCACCGGGATCAGCCTGGACACCACCACGCTCGCGGGCCTGGCCAACGGCTCCATCGGCAAGACCCAGTACGACTGGTTGGAGGACACCCTGCGCTCGGCGAGCTCGGTCTACTACGACCTGCTCGGCCGCCGCCAGACCCAGCAGGTGACCGACGAGCTGTTCGTACTGTTCAGCCACCACACCAGCGACACGATGAACAACCCGCTCCCGGACCGGCGCCGCCCCGCGGAGCCGCGCTTCATCGGCGAGATCCTGGTGGCCATGCTCAAGCGCTACCCCAACGTCCTGGCCTGGGTGAACGGGCACACCCACCACAACAAGGTGCGTGCGCACACCTCCAGCAACCCGGAGCGCGGGTTCTGGGAGATCAACACCGCCTCGCACATCGACCACCCGCAGATGGCGCGCAGCATCGAGATCGTGGACAACGACGACGGCACGATGTCGCTGTTCACCACGCTGCTGGAGGCCGACAGCCCGTACCGGGTCGACCACGGCGACTTCTCCGCGGCGGGACTGGCCTCGCTGTACCGGGAGCTGTCCCTGAACGACCTGTACACCGACCTCGCTGACGTCGGGGAGCCCGGCGACCGCAACGTCGAACTCCTGGTCTCCGCCCAGTACCCGGCCCGGTAAGCGTCCCCGCTTACTAAGCGACCCAGGTCAGCGCGGGCCCACCGGAGCAACCGGTGGGCCCGCGCACTCATCTGCCCCACTTCCGGCATGCCCCCTTCCCCCGGCTGCTGGTAGCATCAAATTCTAACAAACGTTTGGTGGGAAGGAAGTGCATGAGTATCTCCTCCACAAGGCACCCGAACGGGGTCGTCGAGATCGTGGTCGACGCCCCGCCGGTGAACGCGCTGACGGTACGCGGGTGGTACGACCTCGCCGACGAACTCACCGCCGCCGGCCGTGACCCCGCGACCCGCGCCGTCCTCCTCCGCGCGGAGGGCCGCGGCTTCAACGCCGGGGTCGACATCAAGGAAATGCAGCGCACCTCCGGCTTCGACGCCCTCGTCGGCGCCAACCGGGGCTGCTACGCGGCCTTCGCGGCCGTCTACGACTGCGAGGTCCCCGTGGTCGCCGCCGTCCAGGGCTTCTGCCTCGGCGGAGGCATCGGACTGGTCGGCAACGCGGACGTCGTGATCGCCGCGGACGACGCCCGTTTCGGCCTGCCCGAGGTGGACCGCGGCGCCCTCGGTGCCGCCACCCACCTGGCCCGGCTCGTCCCGCAGCACCTGATGCGCGCCATGGTCTACACCTGCCGCGAGGCGACCGCCGCCGAGCTGCACGCCTTCGGTTCGGTGCTGTCCGTGGTCCCGGGCGCCGACCTCCGCGACGCGGCCCTGGAGGTCGCGGTCCGCATCGCGGAGAAGGACCCCCACGTCATCCGGCGCGCCAAGGAGTCCCTGAACGGCATCGACCCGGTCGACGTCAAGCGCAGCTACCGGTTCGAGCAGGGGTTCACCTTCGAACTCAACCTGACCGGCGCCGGGGACCGGCACCGCGAAGCGTTCGCCGGATCGGAGACACGATGAGCGAGGCCACGATGGACAAGGTGAAGACACCCGACGAGATCGCCGGATCGCTGAGCGACGGGATGACGATCGGTATCGGCGGCTGGGGCTCGCGCCGCAAACCGATGGCGCTGGTCCGCGCGATCTGCCGCTCCTCCCTGTGCGACCTCACCGTGGTCTCCTACGGAGGCCCGGACGTGGGCCTGCTGTGCGCCTACGGCAAGGTGCGGCGCGTGGTCGCCCCGTTCGTCACCATGGACTCGGTGCCCTTGGAGCCCTTCTTCCGCTCCGCCCGCCAGAGCGGCGAGATCGAGTTCACCGAGTACGACGAGGGCATGTTCATGTTCGGCCTGCTCGCCGCAGCGCACCGGCTGCCGTTCCTGGCCACGCCCGTGGGCCGCGGTTCCGACGTGCTCCGCGTCAACCCCGGGCTGCGCACCGTCCGCTCCCCCTACCCCGCCACCGCCGCACCGGACGGCGAGGAGCTGGTAGCGATGCCGGCGCTCCGCCTCGACGCGGCGCTCGTACACATGAACCGGGCCGACCGGCGCGGGAACGGGCAGTACCTCGGTCCCGACCCCTACATGGACGACCTCTTCGTGAAGGCGGCGGAGAGCTCGTACGTGTCCTGCGAGCAACTGGTGGACTCCTTCACCGGGCCGGTCCAGTCCCTGCTGGTCAGCCGGTCGATGGTCACCGGGGTCGCGGAGACCCCCCACGGCGCGCACTTCACCACGTGCGAGCCCGACTACGGGCGGGACGAAGCCTTCCAGAAGCGCTACGCCGAGGCCGCCCGCGACCCGGAGCTCTGGCAGGAGTTCCGTGCGCGCTACCTGGACGCCGACGAGCCCACCTACCAGCGGGAGGTCAACCGATGACGACGACGCGAGCCGAAGTGTGCGTGACCGCCTGCGCGGACGCCTGGCGCGGTGACGGAGAGACCCTCGCCGCCGCCATGGGTACCTGCTCGGTCCTCGGGGCCAGGCTGGCCCGGCTCACCTTCGAACCGGACCTGCTCACCACGGACGGAGGGCCGCTCGTCAGCCGGGACACGCTGCCGCTGGGACGCACCGCGGACCCCGGCAGCGGCGAGGCCGAGGGGTGGCTGCCCTTCCGGGACCACCTGTGGCTCGTCCTGCACGGCCGCCGCCACGTCATGATGGGCGCCTCGCAGCTGGACCGCCGCGGCCGCAGCAACATCTCCTGCGTCGGTGACTGGGAGAAGCCGAAATCCCAGCTGCTCGGCGCGCGCGGGGCACCCGGCAACACCGTACGCAACCCCACCAGCTACTGGATCCCCAAGCACTCACGGCGGGTCTTCGTCGACGAGGTCGACATGGTCAGCGGGGTCGGCACCGAGCACGCCCACGACCTGCGCCGGATCGTCACCAACCTGGCGGTGCTGGACTTCGGCGGTCCCGAGGAGACGGTACGGCTGCTCTCCACCCACCCCGGTGTCACCGAGGAGGAGGTCCGGGACAGCACCGGCTTCGACCTCGCTGCCCCCGAGGGCGGTGTCACGGTCACCCGGACACCCTCCGACGAGGAGCTGCGCGTCCTGCGCGAGGTCCTCGACCCGGGCGGCCTGCGCGACCGGGAGGTTCCCGCATGACCTCGTCCGCGCTGAGCACACCCCTCACCGAACTGGTGGGGTGCCGGTACCCGATCGTGCAGACCGGCATGGGCTGGGTGGCGGGGCCCCGGCTGGTCTCGGCGACGGCCAACTCCGGAGGGCTGGGCATCCTGGCCTCGGCGACCATGACGGTGGAGCAGCTCACCGAGGCGGTCCGCGAGGTGCACGAGCGCACCGACCAGCCCTTCGGGGTGAACCTGCGCGCGGACGCCGGCGACGCGGAGGAGCGCGTCGACCTGATCATCCGGGAGAGGGTGCGGGTGGCGTCCTTCGCGCTCGCGCCCCGGCCGGAGCTCATCGGCAGGCTGAAGGACGCCGGGGTGGTGGTCATCCCGTCGGTGGGAGCCCGGCGCCACGCCGAGAAGGTCGCGTCGTGGGGCGCGGACGCCGTGCTCGTGCAGGGAGGCGAGGGCGGTGGTCACACCGGCGGGGTCGCCACCACCCTGCTCCTCCCCCAGGTCGTGGACGCCGTCGACATCCCGGTGATCGCGGCCGGCGGGTTCTTCGACGGCCGCGGTCTGGTGGCCGCGCTCGCCTACGGGGCCGCGGGGATGGCGATGGGGACCCGGTTCCTGCTCACCTCCGACAGCGCGGTCCCGGACGAGGTCAAGCGGGTCTACCTGGAGACCGGGGACACGGTGGTGACCCGGCAGGTGGACGGCTTGCCGCACCGGGTGCTGCGGACCGGGCTGGTGGACGGCCTGGAGCACTCGGGCCGGGGTAGGCGGCTGCTGCGCGCGCTGGGCAGCGCAGCGGCGTTTCGGAAGGTGTCGGGGATGTCCTGGGCTTCGATGCTCCGGGACGGTGTCGCGATGCGGCGTTCCGGTGGGCTCAGCTGGTCGCAGGTCCTGATGGCGGCCAACACCCCGATGCTGCTGAAGTCCGCGCTGGTGGACGGGCGCACGGACGCGGGTGTGATGGCGTCGGGGCAGGTGGCCGGGGTCGTCGACGACCTGCCGAGCTGCGCCGAACTGATCGACGGCATCGTGGCCGAGGCGGAGAAGACGCTCGGCTCCCTGGGCCGCGGCTGACCGGGGCCCGTGGGCCCGTCGGGCCGGGGAGGCGCCCTCCCCCGAAGGGGGCCTCCCCGCTCAGGGGCTGGCGGTCAGGGGATCAGAGGCGTTCGATGATGGTGACGTTGGCCTGGCCGCCGCCCTCGCACATGGTCTGCAGGCCGTAGCGGCCGCCGGTGCGCTCCAGCTCACCGAGCAGGCTGGTCATGAGCCGCGCACCGGTCGCGCCGAGGGGGTGGCCGAGCGCGATGGCACCGCCGTTGGGGTTCACCCGGGCCGGATCGGCGCCGGTCTCCCGCAGCCAGGCGAGCACCACCGAAGCGAAGGCCTCGTTGATCTCGACCGCGTCGATGTCCTCGATCCGCATGCCGGTCTTCTTCAGCGCGTGGGCGGTGGCCGGGATGGGCGCGGACAGCATCCGGACCGGGTCCTCCCCGCGCGCCGAGATGTGGCGTATCCGGGCCCGCGGGGTGAGACCGTGCTCGGCCACGGCCTGCTCGGAGGCGATGAGCAGGGCGGCGGCGCCGTCGGAGATCTGGGACGACACGGCCGCGGTGAGCCGTCCGCCCTCGACGAGGGGCTTCAGTTCGGCCATCTTCTCCAGGGTGCTGCCGCGTCGCGGTCCCTCGTCGGTGGTGACGTCGCCGTAGGGCTCGATCTCCTTGGTGAAGTGACCGGCGTCGATGGCGCGCAGGGCCCTCTGGTGCGACTCGTACCCGAAGCGCTCCATCTCCTCCCTGGACAGGTCCCAGTCACGGGCGATGAGCTCCGCGCCCCGGAACTGGCTGACCTCCTGGTCCCCGTAGCGGTCCAGCCAGCCCCGCGAGCCGTGGAAGGGGCCGTCGGTGAGGCCGAACTGCTCCGGGGCGATGCGGGTGGCCGCACCGATGGGGATCTGCGACATGTTCTGCACGCCGCCGGCGACGACCAGGTCGGAGGTGCCCGACATCACCGCCTGGGCCGCGAAGTGGACCGCCTGCTGGGAGGAACCGCACTGGCGGTCGACGGTGACACCGGGGACCTCTTCGGGCAGACCGGCCGCCAGCCAGCTGGTGCGGGCGATGTCCCCGGCCTGGGGGCCGAGCGCGTCGACGCAGCCGAAGACCACGTCGTCCACGGCCGCGGGGTCGGCCCCCGAGCGGGTCATGAGGGCGCGCAGGACGTGCGCGCCCAGGTCGGCGGGGTGGGCTTCGGCAAGCCCGCCGCCGCGCTTGCCGACGGGGGTGCGGACTGCGTCGACGATGTAGGCGTCGGTCACCGGTGTCTCCTTCGTTGGTCAGCGCCGTTGGATCCCCTCGAGGACCATGGCGAGGTACTGTCTGGCGATCTCTTCGGACGTCAAGCGCCCTTGGGGCTGGTACCAGCTCGCGGCGACCCATACGGTGTCGCGGATGAACCGGTAGATGACGGGGGGGTCGAGGTCGGCGCGGAAGACGCCCTCTTCGACCCCGCTCTCCAGCAGGCCCACCCACATCTGCCGGAAGCGCTTCTGGCTGTCCAACAGGTAGCTGAACCGGTCGTTGGTCCCGAGGTGTTTGGACTCGTTCTGGTAGATGACGACGGCCGGCCGGTGCCGTTCGATCGACTCGAAGGACGCGGTCACCAGCGCCTCGAGTGTTTCCCGCACGTCCATCCCCCGGCCGAGGATGTCGTCGTAGGCCTCCCACAGTTCCGTCAGGAAGGTGGAGAGGATCTCGTCGACCATCGACTCCTTGGAGTCGAAGTGGTAGTAGAGGCTGCCTCCGAGCATTCCGGCCGCGTCGGCGACCTGCCGGACCGTCGTGGTGGAGTACCCGCGGTTGGCGAACACCTCCGCGGCGGTCTCGAGTAGTTCCGCGCGCCTGCGCGCCCGTGCCGCCGCTGTTCCTGCCTCGTCGCGTCGCCGTGGACTCATCTCTTCGGTGGTGTTGCGGCCCCGGTACGCGGCCCGGGCCGGAGCACACCACGCCCTCCCATCGCTCTTCCTCGTTGCGTCGCGAACCGTTCGCGCCCGCCCGCCACGGCGGACGCCGCGGTGTCCACTGGACACCCGTGTCTCAGGCCCGCTGGCTGGATACCGAAACCGTCTCACCCGTCATGTACGAGGAGTAGTCACTGGCAAGGAAGACGATAACGTTCGCGACCTCCCACGGTTGCGCGTAGCGCCCGAAGGCCTCTTTGTCGGTCAGTTCGGTCAGCAGATCGGGCGAGGTGACCTTCTCCAGGTGCGGGTGCATGGCCAGGCTCGGCGCGACGGCGTTCACCCGCACGCCGGACTCGGCGGCTTCGACGGCGGCGCACCTGGTGAGGCCCATGACCCCGGCCTTGGCGGCCGCGTAGTGCGCCTGTCCCCCTTGGGCGCGCCAGCCGATGACCGAGGCGTTGTTCACGATCACCCCGGTGCCCTGGCCGGACATCAGGCGCAGGGCGTGCCTGGTGCAGCGCATGGTGCCGGTCAGCGTCACGTCGAGGACCCGGTGCCACTGCTCGTCGGTCATCTCCACGAGTCGGGCGGTGCCGCCCAGTCCGGCGTTGTTCACGACGGTGTCGACGCGGCCGAACTTGACCAGCGCCGCGTCGAACATGGCCGTCACCTGGTCCTCCCAGGTCACGTCGCAGGGGACGGCCGCCACCGAGTCCGCCCCGAACTCGGCGCTGAGCGCGCTCTCCGTCTCCCGCAGGCGCCGCTCGTGGGCGTCGCTGACCAGGACCTTGGCGCCCTCTTCCAGCATGCGCCGGGCCGTGGCGCCGCCGATCCCGGCCCCCGCGGCGGCGGTCACCACCGCCACGCGGTCGCGGAGCAGGCCGTGGCCTGGAACGTAGGACGGGGCTGCGCTCATGGGGTGGACCTTTCTGGCTCGCTGGCCGCTGGGGCCCGCTCGTGGCTGGCTCTGTATTCGCGGTGGCCCTCTGGGGCGTACTGCGTGCGGGGCCTGCCGTGTTCTGCTCTCTCATGTTACTCTACCAAACACTTGTTAGAAAGAACCACGTTCCGTGCCAGTGAGGCTGAGACCTAGGAGGCCCGCATGGAGGAAGTCGTTCGCTTCGAACGGCGGGGCGAGGACGGTTCCGTAGCCGTCATCACGATGAACCGCCCCGACTACCGCAACGCACAGAACTCGGAGATGACCTACGCGCTGGACTCCGCCTTCTACCGGGCGGCCGAGGACAACGGGATCAAGACCGTCGTGCTCGCCGGGGCGGGCAAGCACTTCTCCGCCGGGCACGACATCGGCACCCCGGGGCGCGACACCCACGAGAGCTTCGACCGCAGGGCCGGGCTGTGGTGGGACCACACGGACAAGGAGGGCGCGGAGAGCCGCTTCGCCCGGGAGTCCGAGGTGTACCTGGGCATGTGCCGCCGCTGGCGCGACCTGCCCAAACCCACCATCGCGATGGTGCAGGGGGCGTGCGTCGCGGGCGGCCTCATGCTGGCCTGGTCGTGCGACCTGATCGTCGCCTCCGACGACGCCTTCTTCAGCGACCCGGTGCTGCGCATGGGCATCCCCGGCGTGGAGTACTTCGCCCACCCGTGGATGATGCCGCCGCGCGTGGCCAAGGAGTTCCTGTTCACCGGCGACCGGATGCCGGCCCGGCGCGCACACGAAGTCGGCATGGTCAACCGGGTGGTGGTCCGGGACGAGCTCGACCAGCACACCGTGGACCTGGCCGAGCGGATCGCCGCGATGCCCCGCTTCGGGCTCGCGCTGACCAAGAAGGCCGTCAACCAGGCCGAGGACCTCCAGGGGATGCGCAGTGGAATGGACGCGGCCTTCGGGCTGCACCACCTCGCCCACGCCCACAACGCCGAGACCGGGACGGACTCCCTCGGCGGCATGGACCCCCGGAGCATGAGGAAGGCGGCCTCCGATGGATCTTGACTACACCGACGCCGAACAGCGGTTCCGCGCCGAGATGCGCACGTGGCTGCGCGCGAACGTCCCCCCGTCGACGCTCCCCTCCCTGGAGACCGAGGCGGGCTTCGACGAGCACCGAGAGTGGGAACGCGTCCTGGACGGTGCGCGGCTGGCCGCGGTGTCCTGGCCCGAGGAGTACGGCGGCCGGGGCGTCTCACCCCTGGAGTGGCTAATCTTCGAGGAGGAGTACTACGCCGCCGGCGGCCCGGCGCGGCTCAACCAGAGCGGCATCAACCTGCTCGCCCCCACCCTCTTCGCGCACGGCACAGACGAACAGCTCCGGCGGATCCTGCCCTCCATGGCCTCGGGTGAGGTCATCTGGGCGCAGGCGTGGTCGGAGCCGAACGCGGGCAGCGACCTCGCCGCGATCCGCTCGACGGCCACCCGGACCGACGGCGGCTGGCTGCTCAGCGGCCAGAAGGTCTGGAGTTCGCGGGCGCCCTTCGCGGACCGGGCCTTCGGGATCTTCCGCTCCTCCGGCCAGCGGCACCAGGGGCTGACCTACCTCATGTTCCCGCTGGACGCCCCCGGCCTGACGGTCCGGCCGATCGGGCGGCTGGACGGCAAGCCCGCCTTCGCCGAACTGTTCTTCGACGACGTGTTCGTCCCCGACCACGACGTCATCGGCGCGCCCGACGACGGCTGGCGGGTCGCGATGAGCACCGCCGGGGACGAGCGCGGCCTGACCCTGCGCAGCCCGGGCCGGTTCGTCGCCGCGGCGTCCCGCCTGATCGACTTGTGGCGGGAGCGCGCGGACCCGGCCAACACCGCGCTGCGCGACCGGGTGACCGACACCTGGATCAGGGCCAGGGCCTACCAGCTGCACGGCTTCGCCACGCTCTCGCGCGAGGAGCCGGTGGGCTTCGAGGCCAGCATGAACAAGATCTTCTGGTCGGAACTGGACATCGCGCTCAACGAGACCGCGCTGGACATCCTCGGCCCGGAGGGCGAGCTGGACGGAGAGTGGCTGGAGGACTACGTCTTCTCCCTGGCCGGAACCGTCTACGCGGGCACCAACGAGATCCAGCGCAACGTCGTGGCCGAGCGGGTTCTCGGCCTCCCACGGGAACGGAAGGGCTCACGATGAGGTTCGCACTCGCCCCCGAACAACGGATGTTCGCCGACAGCCTGCGCGGGATGCTCTCCGACGCGGACGTTCCCAAGACCGTACGGGCCTGGTCCCATGGCGACCACGGCCCGGGCCTGGCCCTGTGGTCGGCGCTGGGCGGGACGGGCGCCTTCGCCCTCACCGTCGACGAGGAGCACGGCGGAGCCGGTCTGCTGCCGGTGGAGCTGGTCACCGCGATGGTGGAGTTCGGGCGGCACGCCGTCCCCGGTCCGGTCGTGGAGACGGCGGTGGCCGCGACGGTGCTCGCCGACCCCGACCGGCTGTCGGCCATCGCCGAGGGATCGCTGATGGCCACGCTCGCGCATCCGGAGGCCGTGCCCTACGCGCTGGACGCCGACGCCGCTGACCTGGCCCTCGCCTGGGACGGGGAAGTCCTGCGCGAGGCGGTCGCCGGGGAGCCCGCACCGCGTTCCCTGGACCCCGCCCGCCGCCTCTACACCTGGACACCGGGGACACCGACCGGGTACCGGGAACCCGAGGAACAGCCGTACGACCTCGGGACCCTGGCGTGCGCCGCCCAGACCCTGGGCGTCGGCGAGCACCTGCTGGCCGCGACCGTGGACTACGTCGGCAGCCGGGAGCAGTTCGGCCGGCCCGTCGGCGGGTTCCAGGCGGTCAAGCACCAGCTGGCCGACGTCTTCACCGGGCTGTCGTTCGCCCGGCCGCTGGTCTACGCCGCGGCGCTCAGCCACGGGACACCGGAGTTCGTCCGGGACGTGTCGGCGGCGAAGGTGTCGGCGTCGGAGGCCGCCTACGCGGCCGCGCGGACCGCGTTGCAGCTCCACGGCGCGATCGGCTACACGGACGAGTACGACCTGTCCCTGTGGATCCGCAAGGCGCGGGCGCTGCGCTCGGCCTGGGGCGACCCGGCCCGGCACCGCGAACGGCTCGCGGCGGTCCTCACCGGGTGAGACCGCCCTTCCGGGCGAACTTCCCCGGTCCCCTCCGACCGGGACCAGTGGCCAGGACCGGAGGGGGCCGGGGCGGAGTGGACCGGGCTGTGAACTGTTCCCCGGCTCCTCCGCCGTCAGTGCGCGAGCAGGTCCGCCTTGCGCACCTTGCCCGCGGCGTTGCGCGGCAGGTCCCCGAGGACCACGACCTCGCGGGGCACCTTGAAGTTGGCGAGCCGCTCCCTGCAGTGGGCAACGAGGCCGGCCTCCGTCGGCTCCGCTCCCGGGCGCGCGGTGACGTAGGCCCGGCCGACCTCCCCCAGCCGCTCGTCGGGGATCCCGACCACGGCCGCCTCGGAGACGCCCGGATGCCCGGTGAGTACCTGCTCGACCTCGACGGGGTAGACGTTGAAT
Source organism: Nocardiopsis nanhaiensis (assembly GCF_054778635.1). Classification (NCBI taxonomy): domain Bacteria; kingdom Bacillati; phylum Actinomycetota; class Actinomycetes; order Streptosporangiales; family Nocardiopsidaceae; genus Nocardiopsis; species Nocardiopsis nanhaiensis. The sequence continues at coordinate 15,763 of NZ_BAAGZJ010000083.1, read as the reverse complement.
CCGCCGACCACGAACATGTCCTTGAGTCGGCCGGTGATGGTCAGGTTGCCCCGGTCGTCGAGGCGGCCGAGGTCGCCGGTCCGCAGCCAGCCGTCCACGACCGCCTCCGCCGTGGCCTCCTCGTCCCCGAGGTAGCCGCGCATGACGTTGTGGCCCCGGACCAGCACCTCACCGACCGCCCCGGGCCCCGCTTCGCCTCCCCGGTCGTCGGCCACCCGCACCTCCACCCCCTCGATGGGGCGGCCCGCGGTCGTGGCCACGGTGCGGGAGTCGTCCTCCAAGGTGCACACCGTGACCGTGCCGCAGGCCTCGGTGAGCCCGTACGCGGTGATCACCTGCATGCCCAGCTCGGCGCGCACCCGCTCCACCAGTGCGACCGGGACCGACGCCGCGCCGGTCACCGCGAGCCGCAGTGTGGACAGGTCGTACCGGTTCCGCCCGGGTGCGTCCAGCATGGCGGCGTAGACCGTCGGCGGCCCGGGCAGGACGGTAATCCGCTCCGCTTCGGCCAGGCGCAGGGTCTCGTCGGCCCGGAAGACCGGTTGGAGCACCATGGTGGCCCCCCGCAGCAGGCAGGCCAGGATCCCCGCCTTGTATCCGAAGCAGTGGAAGAACGGGTTGATGACCAGATAGCGGTCGCCCCGGTCGAGGCCGGTCCGGTCGCACCAGGCCCCGAAGGTCCGCACGTTCTGCCCGTGTGTGCACACCACCCCCTTGGGTCGGCCCGTCGTCCCCGAAGTGAAGAGCACGTCGGCGGGGTCCCCGGACGACACCACGACGGCGCCTTCCCGCGTCGGGGCAGCGCCGTCATCCGGCGGGGAGTCGCCCGCGCCGAGGAAGTCCGCCCAACCCGTCGTGCCGGGCACTGCGTCCCCGTCGAAGGCGACCACGCCGGCCAGGTCGGGGAGACCGGGCACCGCCCCGCCCGGTCCGGCGCCGAGCATGCCCAGGTAGTCGTTGCCGAGGAACCCGTTCTCGACGAAGAGCAGCTTGGCCGCGCTCCGCTCCAGGATCCACCGGGCCTCGTCGCCCTTGTACCTGGTGTTCACGGGCACGAGGACGGCGCCCGCGCTCAGCGCACCCAAGGCGGTGGCCACCCACTCCGCGCTGGTGGGCGCCCACAGCGCGATCCGGTCACCGCGCCGCACGCCCCGGGCCTCCAGTGCCCTGCTCACCCGGCGGACCTCAGCGCCCAACTGGGCGTAGGTGAGCCTGGTGTCGCCGTCCACGACGGCCTCCGTGCCGGGGACCTCGCGCACCGCGCGCGCGAGGGCGCCCGGAATCGTCTCCACGTCGTCACTGCCCATGGGTTCCCGCTCCGTTCGAAGGTCCGTTCCTGGCAGCACCAAGCGTGGCCTCCGCAGCGGCCTCTGCGGACGGCGGTCCCGGTGAGCGGTATCCGCCGCCCGCCCCGCCGGGCTGCTTCCTAGGCTCCTGGGGACCCGACGACCCGCGCCGAGAGGACAGGCATGACCACGAAGACGGACTTCAGCGGCCGCACGGTACTGGTGACCGGCGGTACCAAGGGCATCGGCGCCGCGATCGCCCAGAGCTTCCTGGCCTCCGGCGCGGACGTGGTCGTCGGCGGGCGCGCCGTCCCCGACTCCCTGCCCGCGGCCGGCGGCCGACAGGCCCGGTTCGTCTCCGCCGACATCCGGGACGCGGAGTCGGCGGCGGGGCTGGTGGAGAGCGCGGTCGACCACCTCGGCCGGCTGGACGTGCTGGTGAACAACGCGGGCGGGTCCCCCAGCGCGGACGCGGCGACGGTCTCGCCCCGGTTCGTCGCCAAGATCGTGGACCTGAACCTGCTCGCGCCCTTCTACGTGGCCCAGCCCGCCAACCAGGTCATGCGCGCACAGGAGACGGGCGGTTCGATCATCAACATCGGCAGCGTGTCCGCGCACGACCCGCAGCCGGGCACCGCGGCCTACACCGCCGCCAAGGCCGGACTGCTGGGGCTCACCCGGGCCCTGGCCCTCGAGTGGTCCCCTGAGGTCCGGGTCAACCACGTCACCACCGGCCTGATCCGCACCGAGGCGGCGGCCGCGGAGTACGGGAACGACGGCGGCGCGGCCGTCGCCGGACTCATCCCCATGAAACGCATGGCGGTGCCCGCCGACGTGGCGGACACCTGCCTATACCTGGCCAGCGACCTCGCCTCCTACGTCACCGGCGCGGACATCGCGGTGCACGGCGGGGGCGAGGTTCCGGCCCGCTACGTCGCGACGCGGAACTGAGCCCGTCCCCCGGTGATCACGGCGGCGTCACCGGGGCCCGCCTCAAAGCGCGTGCCGGCGCCGTCCGCCCAGGCCCGCACGTCGAGCCGGTCCCCTGGAAAGGCGGGTGCGGCGAACCGGCCCTCGAGTCCGGTCAGGTCGGCGGGGTGCTCCCCCAGCGCCGCGGACAGCGGCAGGACCGCGGCGGCCAGCGTGCACAGCCCGTGCATGAAGGGGCGGGGCATACCCGCCGCCCGGGCCGCCTCCGGGTCGATGTGCATGTGGTGCCGGTCCCCGAGCAGGCGGTAGAGCGCGGCCTGGTCGGGTGAGGTGGCCAGCTCCAAGGTCCGGTCCGGCGCGTCTTGGGGGCGTTGGGGGGCCGAAGGCCCGCGCTCACCGCCGAAGCCGCCGCAGCCGGGCGCGAACAGAGACCACACGGCCACGAAGTAGTCGCTGGCCACCTCCACCTCGAAGACCGCGGCCGAACCCTTGTCCCAGACCTCGGAGACGCGGGCCGACATGGTCACCTCCCCGGCCCTGGGCAGGGGTTCCAGCACGCGCAGCCGCTGGGAGCCGTGCACAGCGGTGGACGTGTCGAACGCGCCCAGGCCGCCCAGTGCGTCGGGGGCCCACTGCGCCTGGGTTAGCGCGAACGTGGGCAGCACCCTGAGCCGTTCCTCGAAGACCAGGTCCAGGTCTTCGGCGCCCGCGCCGACGGCGAGCGCGTAGAGGATCGTGTCGCGTTCGTCGTAGCGGGTGGTGCGTGTTCCGAGGTCGTGGCCCCGCCACTTTCCGGCGTTCACCGTTCTCCTTCCAGGATCAGTCCGCTGGTGGGTACGCCCGTCCCCGCGGTGACGAGGACACGCCCCACTTCGCCGGGCTGGTTCACCGAGGTCCCCCGGACCAGCCGTACGGCCTCGGCGATGCCGTTCATGCCGTGCAGGTAGGCCTCGCCGATCTGGCCGCCGTGCGTGTTGGTGGGCAGGCGCCCGCCGACCTCCAAGTGCCCGTCGGCGATGAAGTCCCGGGCCTCCCCCGGTGCGCAGAAACCGAGCTCCTCCAGCTGCGGCAGGACCAGCGGGGTGAAGTGGTCGTAGACGACCGCCGCGTCGACGTCCTCCGGTCCCGTCCGGGCCTGCGCGTAGAGCTGGCGGGCGACCAGGCCCATCTCCGGGATCCCGGTGATCCGGGGCCGGTAGTAGCTGGTCATCATGTGCTGGTCGGCGCCTGAGCCCTGAGCGGCCGCGCCGATGACCGCCGGGGGCCTGCGCAGGGAGCGGGCCCGTTCCGCGGAGACCACGACGACAGCTTGGCCGCCGTCGGTCTCCTGGCAGCAGTCCAGGAGGTGCAGCGGCTCGGCGATCCAGCGGGAGGCCTGGTGGTCGGCCAGGGTGATGGGCCGGCCGTGGAACCAGGCCGCAGGGTTGGTCGCCGCGTGCTTGCGGCTCAGTACGGCGATCCTCCCGAAGTCCTCGCTGGTGGCGCCGTACTCGTGCATGTAGCGGCGGGCGAACATGGCGACCCACTGCGCGGGGGTGGACAGCCCGAAGGGCGTCATCCACGAGTAGGCGGCGCGGTCGGCGCTGGCGGCCATGGGCCGGTCCGCCTGCCCCAGCCCGTAGCGTTCACCGGAGCGCTCGTTGAAGGCGCGGTAGCAGACGACGGTCTCGGCGGCGCCGGTGGCCACCGCCATCACGGCCTGCTGCAGGGTCCCGCAGGCCGCACCGCCGCCGTAGCCGACCCGGGAGAAGAAGCTCAGCTCACCCATGCCGGTGTTGCGGGCGACGTGGATCTCGGAGCTGGTGTCTGCGGTGAAGGTGACCAGGCCGTCGACCTCGCCGGGGGCGATTCCTGCGTCGTCGAGGGCGTTCAGCACCGCCTCGCAGGCCAGCTGGAGCTCGGTGCGCCCGGACTCCTTGGAGAACTCCGTGGCCCCGATCCCGGCGATCGCCGCGTTCCCGGAGAGCGGGTTCGAACGGTCGGTGCTCACGGGGCGGCCTCCTCCGGAAGGCGCAGGACGACGGTGCCCCGCGCGTGTGTACCCAGGCTGTTCGTGCCGCGCACGGCGATCTCGACCCGGTGCTCCCCGTCGTCCTTCGCGGCGACCTCCCCGGTGAGCACCATGGTGTCCCCGGGGTAGTTGGGTGCGCCGAGTCGGATCCGGATGGCCTTGACGACCGCCGCCGGGCCCGCCCAGCCGGTGACGAAGCGGTCGATCATTCCGTTGCTGGTCAGGATGTTCATGAAGATGTCCGCCGAACCGCGCTCGCGCGCCAGGTCCGGGTCGTGGTGGACGTCCTGGTAGTCGCGGCTGGCCAGGGCCGTGGCGACGATCAGGCCGCGGGTCAGCGGGACGGACAGCGGGGGGAGCACGTCGCCGACGGCCACCCCGTGGTGGGTTCTGCTCCGCGGAACGGTCACGGGTACGCACCTCCCCCGTCCCGGGCGGTGTCGGCCAGGACCGCGCCGAGGTCGTCCAGGGTCGCACTGGCTCCGCTGAGGGTGCCCGCGATCTGCCTGCCCCACAGGAAGTACCGGTGGACCGGGAAGTCAACGTCGACGCCCACGCCGCCGTGGACGTGTTGGACGCGGTGGACGGTGTTGGCCCCGGCGTGGGCCGCCCACCACTGGGCGACCAGGACCGCGGCCGCGGCGGGCCCGACCGCGTCAGTGCCGGACGCGTCGGTGCCGGAGGACCACTGGCTTCTGGGGGCGGAGGCGTCCTGCTCCTCGAGGGCGGACACCGCCTGCCACATGCACACGCGCAGCGCGTCGGTCTCGATGTAGCATTCGGCGAGCTGGTGCTGGACGGCCTGGAAGGATCCCAGGGGGCGGCCGAACTGTTCGCGCCCGCCCAGGTGGTCCGCCGCGCTCCGGAGCGCACCTTGGACGACGCCGAGCTGGAGCGCGGACAGGGCGGTCGAGGCGCACGCGACGGTGTGTTCGAGCACGCCCGTGCCCGGCGCGCCGACCGCGTGCGCGAGCGCCCCGTCGAGGACGAGGTTGCCGCTGAGGTCCCGGCTGGTGGTGACCGCCTCCTCCCACTGGACGCCGTCGGCGCCGGTGGCGAGCACGAACAGGCCGGTGCCCTGCCCGCTGCCCGCCGCGACGAGGACGTGGTCGGCCCCGAAGGGAGAGGGTACGGCCGCCTTCACGCCGGTCAGCCGCCAGGCGCCGCCGTCCGGCTCGGCCGTGCACGCGGGGGCGAGGGGCCCGGCCGGGCCGAACTCCTCCAGGGCGACGGTCATCCGGGAGGTTCCCTCGACGTGCGGGGGCACCAGGTCCCGGTGCTGGTCGGGGCTGCCGTGCGCGGCGACCGCGAGCGCCCCGATCGCGGACGCCCAGACCGGAACCGGGGCCACGAAGCGCCCCTGGGACTCCAGGAGCACGCAGAGGGCGGCCAATCCGAGTCCGGCGCCGCCGGTTTCCTCGGACAGTGCCACCCCGAGCAGGCCCGCCCGGCCCAGTTCCTTCCACAGCTCTTCGTCGACGCGCGTCGGGGAGCCCTCCACGGCAGCGGAGCGTGCCGGTGTGGCGCGGTCGGAGAGGATCTCGTCGGCGAGGCCGCGCACCGCCTCGAGCTCCTCGCCAAGGGTGAAGTCCATCAGGTTGCCTTCCCTTCCTCCGGTCCGGCCGGGCCGAACACGGGAAGCGACACTTCCGGGTACGCGTCGATCCACCGCAGGGTGACCGGCATGCCGATCCCGACCTGCTCCGGGGTGACGCCGACCAGGTTGGTGATGAGCCGGGTCCCCTCCTCCAGTTCGACGACGGCCACGACCAGCGGGTAGTCGAACGCGGGGTGCCGGGGGTGGTGGTTGACGGTGAAGCTGTAGACGTACGCCCGCCCCGAGGCCTCGACCGTGTCCCAGTCGAAGGAGCGGCACTCCGGGCAGCAGGGCCCGGGCGGGTGGCGCAGGGACCCGCACGAGGCGCACCGCTGGATCAGCAGCCGGTGGTCCCGGGCTGCCTCGAACCAGAAGGCGTTGTCCCCGTTGACGGCGGGGCGGGGGCGCTGAGCTCGGGGCTCTTCGGCCCGGGATTCCCCGGGTTCTTTCCCCCGGGCTCCGCTTTCCTCGGCCCCCGCTGTCTGCGGCTCCTCGGCCCGGTTCGGGGGGCGGAACCGCAGGGTGCGCCACCGCTGGGTGGCCACCACCGCGCCTTCGGTGTCCCGGTAGGTCTTCAGCGTGGTGACGAAGCGGCCCGTCCCCAAGGCGGTGGTCTTCTCCGGCGAGATCGACTCGACCACCTCGTGGACGTCCACGTGGTCGCCCGGCACGAGTTCCCGGTGGAACTCGAACTCGGAGTCGGTGGCCACCACGGACGTGTAGCCCGCCTCGGCCAGCAGGTCCACCAGCTCCTGGAAGCCGTCGCCCTCCGGTGGCGGATCGGCCGTCGCCGCGTAGCCGCGCATGGTCCAGGCCTGGACCATCGACGCCGGTGCGACCGCCCCGTCCCGGCCGGTGTCCCGGGCCGCCCGGTCGTCCAGGTAGACCGGGTTGGTGTCGCCCATGGCCTCGACCCAGTGCCGGACCATCGGCCGGTTGACCGGATCCTGGCCGGGCCTGGGCGGGCCGAGTTCCCGGCCGACGAACGTCCCGAGGCGCCCCTCGTAGTCGGCGCTTGTGTAGTCCGCGCTTCCGTGGTCGGCGTTCATCATCGCCGCCTCCCCCGGGGCAGTCCCAGGCCCTGAACGGCGACCATGTCCCGCAGCACCTCGTTGACCCCGCCGCCGAAGGTGTTGACGATGCCCTGCCGGGAGAGCTGTTCGATCTGTCCCGCGAGCGCCGCCCCGGGTGAGCCCGGCCTGATCCGGCCGGCGGCTCCGAGGACCCCGGACAGGGTCCGCTGCACGCTGATGTGGGTCTCGGTGCCGTAGACCTTGGCCGCGGCGGCGTCGGCCCCGGTCAGCGCCCCGCGGGCCACCGAACCGGTCATCTTCCAGTTCAGCAGCCGCATCGCCTCCAGTTCGGCGTGCGTGCGGGCGAGGTCCCGCCGGACCCAGGGCAGGTCGAGGGCCCCGGTGTCCCGGGCCCAGGTGCGCACGTCCTCCCAGAGCTGGATCATGCGGCCGCCGAGCGCGGCGAGCCCGACCCGCTCGTGGTTGAGCTGGGTGGTGATGAGCTGCCACCCGCCGTTCAGCTCCCCCACGACGTGGTCCGCGGGTACGCGCACCCCGTCGTAGTAGGTGGCGGTCACGACCATGCCGCCCACGGTCTGGATGGGGCTCCAGGAGAAGCCCGGCGCGTCGGTCGGCACGATGAGGATCGTGATGCCCCGGTGTTTGGGCGCGTCCGGGTCGGTCCGGCAGGCCAGCCACACGTAGTCGGCGGTGTTGGCGCCGCTGGTGAAGATCTTGCTGCCGTCGATGGCGAACTCGTCCCCGTCGCGGACGGCGCGGGTGGTGAGTGCGGCGAGGTCGGTCCCCGCGTCGGGCTCGGTGTAGCCGATCGCGAAGACCGTGTCCCCGGACAGCATGCCGGGGAGGTAGCGGTCGCGCTGCTCGGCCGTTCCGTGGTTCATCAGCGTGGGGCCCACGGTGTTGATGGTGACGAAGGGGAAGGGAAGGCCGGCCCGTTGCACCTCGTCGAAGAACACGTACTGGTCCTCGATCGGCCGTCCCTGGCCGCCGTACTCGGTCGGCCAGCCGACACCGAGCCAGCCGTCGGCCCCGAGGCGGCTGACCACCTCTCGGAAGCGGTCACCGCCCACTCCGGCCTCACCGACCTCCCGGAGCTCCTCCGCGGGCAGAAACCCGCCGAAGTAGCGCCGGAGCTCCTCCCGGAGCCGCCCCTGCTCTTCGGTTTCACGCAGGTCCATGTGTCCTCACCTCGGTCTCCACCGACGACGACAGGAAGCGCTGGCGCCCGTTCGCAAGGAACTCCGCGGCCAGCGCGCGCCGGTCGTCCTCGGTCATCAGCGTGTACTCGGGGCGGCCGCGGCCCACCCAGCGGTGGACGTCGTCCGCGGTCCGCCACCCCTCGAGCTGCATCTCCTTCTTGCGGAGCTTGTTGGACCCGGTGGTGGGCAGCGCGTGGGAGGCCCGGACGAAGCGGGGCGCCCCCTTGGTGCCCAGGTCCTCCTGGGAAGCGAGGAAGGCGGGCAGGTCCAGGTCGGCGAAGCCCGTACCCTCCGCGACCTCGATCGCGGCCATCACCTGGTCGCCCGACCTCGGGTCGGGCACGCCGAAGACGGCCGCCGCCATGATCTTCGGATGCCGCCGCAGGACGCGCTCGGTGAGCAGCGCGGAGGTGTTCTCTCCGTCCACCCGCACCCAGTCGCCCGACCTGCCCGCAAAGTAGACGAAGCCCGCCGTGTCGACGTAGCCGAGGTCGCCGGTCCAGTACCAGCCGTGGCGGACCCGCTCTGCGTCGGCGGCCGGGTTCCGGTAGTAGCCCTCGAACTTCGCGGCGCCGTCCACGTCGACGAGTTCGCCGATCGCCTCCTCGCCGTTGGTGATCCGCCCGTGCCGGTCCAGCTGCGCGGGCGGGCGGGTGTCGAGCGTCCCGGGGTCGACCACCCTGACGCCCGGGTGCGCGGGGCGGCCCAAGGCGGTCGCGGGGGCGTCCGGGTCGAGCCGGATCATCCCCGCGCTCTCGCTGGAGCCGTAGTTCTCGATCAGGCGGCAGCCGAACCGTCGGCGGAACTCCGCCTGGTCCTCCGGTGAGGACTCGGTGCCGAAGGCGTGGGTGAGCCGGTTGTCCCCGTCGTCGGGCCGCTCTGGCACCGCGAGGACGTAGGCGACGGCCTTGCCCACGTAGGTGAAGTACGTGGCCCCGAAGAACCGGACGTCGTCCAGGAACCGCGACGCGGAGAACTTGGGGGTGAGCGCGACGCAGGCCCCGGAGGCGAGCGCGGGCGCCCACAGCGCCATCAGCGCGTTCCCGTGGAACAGCGGCATGCAGCAGTACGCGGTGTCGTCCCGGGTGACGTCGTACTTCTCGGCGTTGTTGTAGCCCAGGCCCGTGAGCCTTCCCTGGGAGCACCGGGCCGCTTTGGAGGCGCCCGTGGTTCCGGAGGTGAACAGGAGCAGCAGCTGTGTCCCGGCGGTGATCGCCGGGTCCCGCCGCGGCGTGGCGGTGTGCGCCTCGACGGCGGCCCGGTAGGTGTCGCCGTCGACGAGCAGGAAGCGGTCGCGCGGCACTCCGACGTCCAGGCCTTCCAGGAGTTCGGTCCCGGCCCGGTCGGTGACCAGCAGCTGGCAGTCGGTGTGCGCGACCTCCTCTTCCAAGGGGGCGCCCCGCCGCGTCGGGTTGATCCCGACGATGGACGCCCCGCAGAGGGCGGCCGCGCCCAACCAGAAGACGTACTCGGGCACGTTGTCCAGGAGGACACCGATGTGGAAGGGGCCCTCGGCCCTGAGCGACCGGGCCAGCTCCGCCCGCGCCCCGCTCTCCCGGACCACGTCGTCCCAGGTCCAGGTGCGTGCTCGGGTCCGCAACCCGGGCCGGTGGTCACCGACCCGGTCGAGCAGCAGGTCCGCGATGGTCTCGTGTCTCACGTGCGCGCCCCCGTGGCGGGCCCTTCCGTGCCCGGCTCCTTAGCGGTCCCCTCCGGACGTGAGTCCGTGGCGTCGCCCTCCGGGCGCGGACCGATGCGCAGGCTGTCCGGCGCGAGCACGCAGTGCGTACCGCCGAAGGTCGCCGTCATGCACTTGTTGCAGTGCACGCACAGGGAGTCCGTCCCCGGGTCCTCCGCGATCCGGTTGATCAGGTCCGGTTCGCGCAGCAGCGCCCGGCCCATGGCCACGTACTGGAACCCCTCCCGCATGGCCCGGTCCATCATCGGCCGGTTGGTGACCCCGCCGAGGAGGACGAGGGGCAGGTCGACCGCGGCACGGATCTGCTTGGCGTCCTCGAGCAGGTAGCCGTCCCGGTAGGGGTAGGAGTGCAGCTTGTACTTGCCGAACATCTTGACGCCGAGCTTGACCGGCTGGGGCATGGCCGCGGCGAACTCGCGCAGCGGGGCGTCGCCCTTGAACAGGTACATCGGGTTGAGCAGGGAGCTGCCGGCGGTGAGCTCCAAAGCGTCCACCGAGCCGTCCCGCTCCAGCCACCGCGCGACGGGGATCGCCTCGTCGAGCCAGAAGCCGCCGGGCACGCCGTCGTCCATGTTCATCTTGGCGATGATCGCGATGCGGTCCCCCACGGCGTCGCGCACCGCACGGAGGATGTCGCGCGCGAGGCGGGCCCGGTTCTCGAGCGACCCCCCGTACTCGTCGGTGCGGTGGTTGAGGCGGGGGCTCAGGAAAGCGCTGGCCAGGTAGTTGTGGCCGAGGTGCACCTCGACGGCGTCGAACCCGGCCTCGACCGCCATGCCGGCCCCGGTGCCGTGCGCCTTGACGATCCGGGCGAGGTCGCCGCGGGTGGCCCTGCGCGTGAAGCTGGTCGTCGTGGCGTGGAAGTGCTTGCCGGGTGCGAGCGCGGGCAGCTTGTTGGACTTGGGGTTGGCGACAGGTCCGGCGTGCCCGATCTGGGCCGACACCGCTGCGCCCTCCGCGTGCACGGCGTCGGTGAGCTTGCGCAGTCCGGGCATGGCTTCGGGCCGCCACAGGATCTGTCGGCGGTCCGTGCGTCCTTCGGGGGACACGGCGCAGTAGGCGACCGTGGTCATCCCGACCCCGCCGGCCGCGTGGGCGACGTGGAAGTCGATCAGGGGGTCGGTGACCAGGCCCCTCCGGCTCAGCCCTTCGTAGGTGGCCGCTTTGATCACGCGGTTGCGCAAGGTGACCGGGCCGAGCTTGGCTGGAGCGAGCACGTCCGGAACCTCCGGTGCGTCCGGCCTCTCCGGTAGGTCCGGCCCCTCTGGGTCCGGGTCCTGTGTGTGGGTCATGGCGGTCCTCCGTCCGGGCGGTCAGGTGGCGGGACCGACGCTAGAGAGCACGGGCGGGTGACCACACGGTCCGTCCCACTGGCCGGGAGGGGCGGTGGCCCGTCCGCCTGAGAGCTGCGCGTCAGCCGAAGTTGGCCTGGCCCCCGTCGAGGGGGATGCACGCGCCCGTCAGGTAGCGGGCCTCCGGCCCGAGGAGCATCACGACGGCGCGGCCGATGTCCTGCTCGCAGTCACCGACGTAGCCGAGCGGGACGGAGGAGGTGAACTCCTCGGCCTCCTCCGGGTTGGCCTCCGTCCAGCGGCGCAGCCCGGGGGACAGCGCCAGCGGGGCGATGGAGTTGGCCCGGATGCCGTCGCGGCCCCACTCGGCGGCCGCCGTGCGGGTCAGCGACCTCAGCGCCTGCTTGGCCGCGGCATAGGCACCGTAGGTGCTGGGGTCCCACCGGACCACCGCCGAGCTGATGACGTTGACGATGTTGCCGCCGCCCCGCCGCACCATGTGGGGACGGCAGGCCCGCATGAAGGCGAAGGCCGCGAACGGCCCGCTCCGGAACCCCTTCTGGAAGTCGGCGTCGGTCATCGACTCCAAGGGCCCGTAGGAGCCCGTGTAGGCGTTGTTGACCAGGATGTCGACCCCGCCGAAGTGCGCCGCGACCTGCTCGACCACTGGGAGAACCGCTTCGGTGTCACTGACGTCGCACCGGAACGGCTCGGCGCGGCCGCCGCGCTCCCGGATCAGCTGGCACGTCTCCTCCAGGGGTTCCAGGCGGCGTCCGAGCACCGCGACGGAGGCACCCTCGTCCGCCAACGCCAGGGCGATCCCCTGTCCCACGCCGCGTCCGGCGCCCGTGACCACCGCGGTCCGGCCCTCGAGTGTCGGCATTGCTCCCCTTCTCCCTTTCGGTCCCCTTCGCGGAATGCCATCGTGAGCTGTACTCATACGCACGCAGAACCGCAGTCCCGGTCACCGGGAACGCGCCGTCCCCGCACCCGCCGATCAACAGACTGTGGGCGACGACACACGTACACGGATCCGCTTCGCTCGCGAACGGCGGAAAGGGAACGGATGAGCGCAGTAACGGGACCACGACCAGACGTCAACGAGATCATGACCCGGCTGACCGGCCCCGGCGGCGAGTTCGAACAGTGCGAAGAGGAGGTGCTCGGCAGCCGCATGCAGGGCTTCCGGAACCGCAGGCGGAACCTGTGCCGGATCCTCGCCGAGTCGGCCCGGTTCGGGGACCGGACCTACCTGGCCACCGCGGACCGGCGGTTCACCTTCCGGGAACACGCGGAGCAGGCGGCGTCCCTGGCCCGCGTGCTCCGCGAGGAGTACGGGGTGGGCAAAGGCGACCGCGTCGCCATCAACGCGGCGAACTCCCCCGAGTGGCTCCTGTCCTTCTGGGCCGTGATCGCCAACGGAGCCATCGCGGTCGCCTGCAACGCCTGGTGGTCGCGGCGCGAGACCGAGTACGCGCTCGACCACACCGAACCCGCGCTCGTCATCGCCGACGCCCGCCGCGTCGAGACCCTCAAGGGCTCCCAGCGGACCCTCCCGCCGGTCCTGACCATGGAGGAGGACGTCCCGCGGTTCGCCCACCGCCACCCCGACGAGCCCGTGCCGGAGGTCGACACCGAGGAGGACGACCCCGCGGTCATCCTCTACACGAGCGGGACGTCGGGCCGGATGAAGGGCGCGGTGCACACGCACCGCAACCTGACGTCGGTCGTGGAGTACCACCGCCTGGCCATCGCGCTCGGCCGCGCGTTCAACGGGGCCGTCGAGCCCGAGACCCGGCGCTACCTCCTCGCCCTGCCGCTGTTCCACATCGCCAGCCTGCACAACCTGGCCGTGCCCCGGCTCCTGGACGGCAACACCGTGGTCATGCACCAGGGGGCGTTCGACCCCGCCAAGGTGCTGGGTCTCATCGAGCAGGAACGGGTCACCAACTGGGGTGCCGTGCCCACTATGGCGCACCGGATCATCGAGTACGGGCGGGCCTCGGAGCACGACCTGTCGTCCCTGACGGCCTTCTCCCTGGCGTCCGCGCCGTCCTCCCCGGCGTTCAAGCAGCGGTTGCGCGAGGCCCTGCCCGTCGTCGCGGAGAGCCTGGTCGACAGCTACGGGCTGACCGAGACCTGCACCGCCGTGGCCGCGGCTACCCCGGCGGACCTCGTCGAGGACCCGGGGACGCTGGGCCGCCCGATCCCGACCGTGCAGTTGGAGATCCGCGACCCCGAAGGCAGGGCCCTGCCCGAGGGCGAAGAGGGCGAAATCTGCGTCCGCAGCCCGTTCAACATGCTGGGTTACTGGAACGACCAGGAGGCCACCGACCGCACGATCCGCGCCGACCGGTGGCTGCACACGGGCGACATCGGAACGATGAGGAAAGGTCGCGTGAGCATCACCGGTCGGCGTTCCGACCTGATCCTTCGCGGCGGGGAGAACGTCTACCCGGCTGAGATCGAGGGGGTTCTGGCGGAGCACCCGAGGGTCAGGGAGTGCGCGGTCCTCGGTGTCCCCCACCCGGACCTGGGTCAGGAGGTGATGGCCTTCGTCGTCCAGAACGGGGACGGTCCGGTTGGTGAGGAGGAGCTCGCCGATTACCTGAAGGAGGAGCTGGCCTACTTCAAGGTCCCCTCGAGGTGGCGGATCACGACGGAAGGCCTGCCCCGAAACGCCACGGGCAAGGTGCGGCGGAGGGTGCTGGAAGAGACCGCCGCCTGCGACAACCACGCCCAGGAGCCCGTCAAGGGGTAGCCCAACCCAAAGAATCTGAGTACGAGTCCGGACGCTCCCCCGGAAAACGGCCTCTGAGACGCGAAAAGGTGTCGCATCCCAGGGGCCGTTTTCACCAAGAAACGCACCTAGGCGATCTGGTACCTCTGGTCCCCGAGTTCGACTTCCACGTGCAGCGAACCACCGAGCGCCTCGATGTACCGCCGCAGGGTGTCGATCTGAGTGCGTTCGATGCCGCCTCTCTCGATGCTGGACACCCGGTTCTGACTGACGTTCAGCCGCTCGGCGAGGTCGACCTGGGTGAGCGCGGCCTCTTCACGCAGTTCCCGCAGCCGGTGGACGAGAACGTCTTCTACCATCCGCCTCTTGTGCGCGTTCACCGCTTCGCGGTCGACAGGCCGTTCATTCAGCATGTCCTGCAAGCTCGTACCCATCACTGCCCTCCCCTGAGCTCTACGAGGTGCTCGTCGAACAGGTCGTCTGCGATCCGGATGTTCCTGGTGTACCACTTACTCCAGTCTCCGGACTTGTCCCCCGCCACGAGCATGATGGCCTGACGCCGGGGATCGAACGCGAACAGGATTCTCAGTTCTGAACGACCCTTGGAACCGGGGCGGAGTTCCTTCATGTTCTTGTGCCGTGATCCGTGGATCGTGTCCACCACGGGGCGTCCCAGCGATGGCCCGAGTTCGCTGAGCACTTCGAGCGCCGCCATCACCTGCTCGTACGAGTCCGTGTCGAGTTGCCGCAGCCACGGCAGCACCAGGTCAAGTTCAATCTTCCAAACAAGGATAACGCTACAACGCAAGTGTTGTAAACCATGCGCGTTTTCGCGGAATGCCTCCTGCGTTCGAGGACCAGGAGAGCCGAGGCACGAGCGACGACGAGGCCCGCCAGGAGTTCTCGTTGGTGTTCACCGCCCGCCCGGTATTCGGTGAGCCCACTCCAAACGACGTTGACACCCCAGCAGGCAAGCTGAGCAGCAGCCCCGGCTGAAGCTCCCGATGCCTACCGCCACGCGCAATGCGGTGCTCAGGTGGCGCTCGCTTCAACCTCCGGTGCACCCGGAGGGTGCACGGTGAGCTCTAGGGAAGAAGCCATGCCGTGTGAGGACGGTGAGCCATCGGGAAGATCAGTGTGGGGGCATCCGAGGCGTGGTGACGATTACTACTGATCGATGCAGGCGGCCACTGCCTTGGACAGGTCGGAATAGGCGACTTCTGCGGGGTCGAGTTTCTTGAGGCTGGAGAGCCTCATGGTCTTCTGGCTTGGGTGGTGTTCGTCCAGGACTCGGGTAGGCAAGACGTAGAAAATCCACTGAGAGAGGTCGAGCGGATCGAGGCTCTGCTTGTCGCGGTGGTGCAGAAGGCAGAAGACGTACACGTCCGCATGACGCCGCACCTCGGTCGATGTGGTCCCGGTCGAAGAGTCCCAACCGGCGGCTGGTGCTATGGAGAAGGAGATCTCCGACAGCTCGCTTTGGTGCCAGGACTGTAAGTACGCCGCGGACTTCACTTCGACCAGCTTGATCTCTGGTGTCCTGATGTCGACGACGTCCCACTCAGTACGAGTGCCGTCAGCCGCTCCCAGGGCTGTGGCGACGAGGTATTCGGCCAGAACACCGCGCATGGTGTTGCTCGCCAGGTCGGAACAGGCCCAGCTCCAGAACTCGGCGAGAGTTCCCACGGGTTCGCCGTCGGCCAGGATGGGCTCCGCACCGTCGCGTTTGGCAGGGGTCAGTGGGCCGAGGTGAGAGGGCAAGGGTTCCTCCAAGGTCGGCAGGGGGAACTTCAGCATCGCAGGAGCCCATGACCACCAGGAAACGGCCGCCATGGGCACCGGTCTCGAGGCCCATGGCGTACCGCGGGCAGTGAAAGTCAGGCCATGGCCGGGGCCCGGGTGACGGGGGTCTGTGCCCAAGGGCGGGCGGCGGGTGGGTCGGTGTGCGGCCACAGCAGCAGCAAGAGGGCATCGA